>NZ_JAWLHP010000014.1:0-27581 GCF_041690275.1 Thioalkalivibrio sp. | reverse complement strand
GGGCTCGCCCCCGGCCGCGGCAGGCCGCGGAAGGGCAAAGCGGGAGCAAGCTCCCGCTCTCCGGAATGGCAACCCGGGTCCGGATTCTTGCCAGACCCGGGAACGGGCCCTGCTCAGGCCGTGGACGGCGTGGGCACCCGACCCCGGTTCCAGTACATGAACAGGATGAAGAGCACCGCGATCGCGATCCAGGCCACGTACCAGAGCGTGGCCGCGTAGATGATTGCCATGCCCAGCGCACCGGCCGCCAGCACGTAGTAGGTCATCGGAATCAGCGCCTTGCGGATCAGGTCGCCCTCGCGGCCGATCAGGCCGACCGTGGCCGAGGCCGCCACCACGTTGTGCACGCAGATCATGTTGCCCGCGGCACCGCCGACGGCCTGCAGCGCCACGACCAGGGCCGCACCGTTGGCATCCAGTCCGATGGTCTCGGCCGTCGCGAACTGGAACAGCGAGAACATCATGTTGCTGACCGTGTTCGACCCGGCGATGAAGGCGCCCAGCGCACCGATGATGGGCGAGAAGAACGGCCACGCCGCACCCGAGACCGCGGAGACCCCTTCGGCCAGCACCAGCGGCATGCTCTCATAGGCCGAGGCCTGACCGGACTGGATGAAGACCTGCACCATCGGCACCGAGAAGATCAGTGCCACGCTTGCACTGAGGATGGTCCTGCCCGACTGCCCCCATGCGCGTGCGTAGGCGCCCTTCTCCTTGTACATCCGGTGCAGGAAGTAGGTAACGATGGAGGCCACCAGCAGCACCGCGCCCGGCAGGTAGAGCGGCTGCGACGAGGTGTTGATATTGGTGCCGAAGATGCCCGTCCAGGACAGGGTCATCTCGGGTGAGCGCAGGAAGGCGGTGATCGGTTCGATCGTACGGGTGATCACCAGAAGCACCACCACCACGACGTAGGGCACCAGCGCCTGCATCATGGTGATCGGGAGACCCTTGCGCACCGGATCGGGCTGATCCTGGAAGCGGCTGATCCACTCCGGCTGCCAGTACTTCCGATCCTCGAACTGGAACACCTCCTTCGGCACCAGGAAGCCGCGCCGGGCCGCGGTCACCACGATCACCAGGCCGACCAGGCCGCCGACGATCGACGGGAATTCCGGCCCCAGCAACCAGGCCACCAGCACATAGGGGATGGTGAAGGACAGGCCCGCGAACAGCGCGAACTTCCAGGCCTTCAGGCCCTCGCGGAAGGAGCGCGACTTGCCGAAGAAACGGGTCAGCATGCCGACCATGATCAGCGGGATCAGGAAACCGACCAGCGCATGCACCATCGCCACGTTCGCGCCGATCTGGAAGAGATAGTCCTGGAAGGCGACGTCTCCGATGTGCCCCATCACCACCGGCTGGTCCGCCAGCCCGGCATTCACCCCGACCAGGATCGGGGTGCCGACCGCGCCGAAGGACACCGGGGTCGACTGGATGATCAGCGCCGACAGCACCGCGGCCATCGCCGGGAAGCCGATCGCCACCAGCAGGGGCGCGGCGACCGCCGCCGGGGTGCCGAAGCCCGCGGACCCCTCGATCAGCGCCCCGAACATCCAGGCGATGATGATGGCCTGGATGCGGCGATCCGGAGAGATGTCCATGAAGCCCTGGCGGAGGGTCTGCATCGCCCCGCTTTCACGCATGGTGTAAAGGAGCAGGATCGCGCCGAAGACGATGAACAGGATGTTGAGGGCCGTGACCACGCCATGCACGCTGGCCGCCGCGACCACCAGGAGGTCGGTGCCCCAGAACAGCAACGCGATCGCCACCGTCACCACGTAGGCCAGGGGCATCGCGTGCTTCGCAGGCCACCGCAGGACCACCAGGAATATGAAGACCGTGAGCACTGGCATCAAGGCCAGCAGAAACAGGATTCCCAGGTTCATGAACGTGCTCCTCTCTCGTTATTGGTATCCGGCGCTGTCGAACTCTGCGGGAGTCGGCGGATTTTTCATCATGACGCGCCGCCGTTGCGGGCCGCACCTGTAACGGCAGGGGCCGGGGAAGAGGGCGCGGCTCGCCTTCCGGCGGGACGCCGTGAATACTTCCCTGTCGGCTTGACGGCAGCATCCCTGCTGCCGACACCCGCCGAAAGGCGAGCCACACCCTCTTCCCTCAACCTCCCTGAGCCAAAGCACGACCCCCTGATCACGGAAACACCAGCCATGGTTCGCGTGACCATATAGCCACGGAAGAACACGGAAAAGGGTTTGCATGCCCGTCATGTTCCGTGATGTCCGTGTCTTTCCGTGGCGTGCCTTCATTGTCTGGTGGCGCTGTATTCGCCATGACCATCAGTCCACCAGCAGCACGTGCAGGCTGCGCGGCCCGTGGGCGCCGAGCTGGATGGTCAGTTCGATGTCCGCCGTCCGCGACGGACCGGTGATCACGTTCACGGTGCGCGGCCAGCCGTCCGCGCCGCGCTCCCGAAGCGCGGCCCAGGCCTGCTCCAGGTGCAGGACCAGATCCTGCGCGCGCAAAACCACGAGGTGATGGTCCGGCAGGAAATTCAGTGAGGTCGGGTTTTCCGGGCCCGACAGCAGCACCAGGCTGCCGGTCTCGGCCACGCCCCGCCACGCCAGGCTGACGCCGGCATAATCGCCGCCCCGGGTGGGACCGACGCTGGACGCAATCCCTGCACCGGCCCAGTCCAGCGTCTCCAGCGACGGGGCCACCGCCGCCTCGAGAGCCAGCCCGTGCCCGGCGAGATAGCCGGCGACCGCGGCGGGCACCTCGTCAAGGGCCGTGAGTTCGCTCATCGTTCCCGAGACCTTCTCCAGACCCGTCCGGAAGACCTGGGCGGGCGTCCCCTTCGGCAGCTCCGGCAGCAGCGGCGCGCTGTCGGTCGCCCCACTGCGCGCATCCAGGGCGGCACGTGCGTCCGCGCCCAGTGCTCCCCGTCCGAGGCTTCGGCGGATCGCTGCCAGGACCTGCTCGCGACCGCCGCTCATCACTTCCGCCCCCGCTGGCGCCGTTGCCAGACCGCCATGAAGGTCTCGCCCTGCGGGGCCGGCAGGTCGCGGCCTCCCCGGAACCAGCTGCCGGCGAGCGGCATGCGCCGGAAGCGGCCCTTGCGACCGGCGAGCAGCGCCAGCATCCGCGCCTGCACCCGGGTACCGAGCCGGTAGATGCGGGGATGGGTGGTGAACCAGACCCAGGCCGCCAGCCCCCAGCGCATCGGCTTCAGGCCGAGCCGCAGCTGGTACTCGCGGTGGCGCAGCGTGCGCAGCAGGTCCGGCAGCGGGATGCGCACCGGGCAGACCTCGGCGCAGTGGCCATTCAGCGTGCAGGCGTTCGGCAGGTTCCCGGCCTCCTTCAGCCCGACCGCGAGCGGTGTCAGGACCGATCCCATCGGGCCCGGGTACACCCAGCCGTACGCGTGTCCGCCGATTGCGCCGTAGACGGGGCAGTGGTTCATGCAGGCACCGCAGCGGATGCAGCGCAGCATCTCGCGGAACTGATCACCGAGCATGGTCGTGCGGCCGTTGTCGATCAGCACCACGTGGTATTCCTCCGGGCCATCGGTGTCCCCCGGTCGTTTCGGCCCGGTCGTGAAGGTGGTGTAGGTGGTCATGTCCTGACCGGTCGCGCTGCGCCCCAGCAGCCGCAGCAGCGTGCTGGCGTCCTCGGCGCTCGGCACCACCTTCTCGATCCCGGCGGTGACGATGTGCACCTTGGGCAGCGAGCAGGTCAGGTCGCCGTTGCCCTCGTTGGTCACGATCACGCTGGTGCCACTCTCGGCGATCAGGAAGTTGGCACCGGTGATGCCCACATCGGCCGCGAGATACTTGTCGCGCAGTACCTGCCGCGCCTCGTTCACCATCTCCGGGACCTCGGCGAGCTTCCGGGTCAGGCCGTACTTCTCGTGGTTCTGGTGAAAGAGTTCGGCGATCTGGCCGCGGGTCTTGTGCACCGCCGGCACGATGATGTGGCTGGGCGGCTCGTGCGCGAGCTGGATGATGTATTCGCCGAGATCGGTCTCGACCACCTCGAAGCCGGCCTCCTCCAGCGCGCCGTTGACGCCGACCTCCTCGCCGACCATGGACTTGCCCTTGGTGATCATGCGCGCGCCGCTCGCACGGCAGATGTCGACCACGATGCGCCGCGCGTCCTCGGCGCTGGAGGCCCAGTGGACCTTGCCGCCGCTGCGCTCCACCGCGTCGGCGTAGCGCTCCAGATAGTGATCCAGGTTCTCCAGCGTGTGGTTCTTGATCGCGACTGCGCGGTCACGAAGTGCCTCGAACTCTGGCAGCGCGTCGACCGCCTTTGCCCGCTTGACCGCGAATCCGTCCTTCGCCCGGTTCAGCGCGACCTGCAGGGTCTCGTCCTGCAGGGCCCAGACGGAGCGTTCCTTGAAGGCGTGACTGAGCGGTTCCATCACGAACCCCCCTTCGGCTGACGGGGATCGCCCAGGCCCGGGACATCGGCCATGCCCGCGAGCACCTCGGCGACGTGGTAGACGCGTACCCGGCCACCCTCGCGACCGAAGCGGCCGGCAATGTTCAGCAGGCAGCCGAGATCGCCGCCCAGCAGCACCTCGGCTTCGGTGGCGTTGATCGCCCCGGCCTTGTCGGCGACCATCCGCCCGGAGATCTCCGGATACTTCACGCAGAAGGTGCCCCCGAAGCCGCAGCAGATCTCGGAGTCGGCGAGCTCCGCGAGCTCCAGCCCGCGGACCGTCGCCAGCAGCCGCCGCGGCTGTTCCTTGATGCCGAGCGCACGCAGGCCGTGGCAGCTGTCGTGGTAGGTCACCCGGTGCGGATAGGCCGCATCGACGGACGTCATGCCACGGATGTCGGTCAGAAAGGAGATCAGTTCGTAGGTCTTGTCGGCCAGCGCCTGCGCACGGTGCTGCCATCCGGGCTCGGAGGCGAACAGGCGGGGAAAGTCGCGCAGCATGCCCCCACAGGAGCCCGACGGCGCCACCACGTAGTCGAAGTCCTCGAAGGCCTCGATGGTCTGCCGGGCCGTCTTCGCGGCGCCGTCGAGGTCGCCGTTGTTGTACGAGGGCTGTCCGCAGCAGGTCTGCGTCATCGGCACCTCCACGGTACACCCGGCCTTCTCGAGCAGGGCGACCGCGGCCAGGCCGACGTTCGGCCGGTAGATGTTTGCAAGACAGGTAACGAACAGCCCCACCCGCGGGCTGGCGACCGCCCCGGCGGCGCCGGAATCTGCAGCGGAGGCATTCATATCTCGGACGTGCCGCTGGATGACATAAGCACTCTCTCCTGCGGCCTTGCCCGCGTTACTTCAGCCTTGAGCATAGCAAACCATTTGGCAATCGTTGGACCAATCATCGTCCGGCCCGGGGAATCATGATCCGCGGCCGCCGCCTGCGCCGGGGCCACCGTGACCGGGCCCTGTCGGAACCGGCCGCCCGCCACTCAGATCCGTGAGCCAGAGCCGTGCAGGCTCCCCGGCTTCCAGCCAGAGAAACGCCAGCTGCCCGAACTCGAGGGCCAGCCGATGGAGCCTCGCCAGACCGATCGCCGGCACCAGCAGACTGGTCTCGTCCGGCCAGATCCCCGCCGGATCACCGGCATATCCGGCCGACGCAGTAAGCCCCTCGGCCTGCAGCCGGCGCCAGAGTGCCTGGTGCCGTTTGAGGTTCTCGAGGATCGGCAACCGCCGGGAACCGGGATTGAAGGCCGTGAGCCAGCCGGCGGGGCCTTCGGCGTCCAGCCAGGCGTCGAACGGAGCAGGCGTGGGCCGGTCGACCTTGATGCGGCAGATCCGGCCGCCGACCGGGATCACGTACTCCGCCGCGCGATAGGCCGCAAGCAGTGCCGGATCCGGCGGCGGCGGGGTCTCAGTGGCCATTGCCGCCGCGCCCTGCACCGGAACCCAGGGTGCTGTCATCCAGGGCCGCACCGAGTCCGCTGCCCCGGATCACGCGCCGCTGAATGGCCTGTTCCAGGATCCCGGGGGCCGGCTCGATCAGCGTGAACCAGCGCCGCGCGCGGGTGATCGCGGTGTAGAGCAGCTCCCGGGTCAGCACCGGGGCCTCGCGATCCGGGAGCAGCAGCGCGGTATGAGCGAACTCGGAACCCTGGGCCTTGTGCACCGTCATCGCGTACACGGTCTCCACCCGGGTCAACCGGCTCGGCTGGACCCAGCGGATCCCGTCGCTGCCATCCGTCGCGGGGAAGGCGACCCGCAGCGCGCGCCCCGGACGGCCATCGGCGTCGCGATGCGCAAGACCCAGGGTCACGCCGATGTCGCCGTTCATCAGGCCCAGGCCATAGTCGTTGGCGGTGACCATTACCGGCCGCCCCGCGTACCAGACGCCGCGGCCCGTGATCAGGCCCTCGGCGCGCAGGGCCGCCTCCACCCGCCGGTTCAGGTGTTCCACCCCCCAGGGACCGTGGCGCAGCGCGCACAGCAGCTGGAACCCGCGGTGCGCCTCGAGCACCCGACCCGCCCAGGCGGAAACCGTGGCCGGGTCGGCCTCGTCGCCGGGATCCTCCTCGATCATCCTGCGCAGATAATCCGCGTGACCGGCGGGCCGGGCACCGTCCGCGGCGGGCCGGAAGCCTTCGGCGCCGCCGTGCACCAAGCGCCGCTCCAGTGCGCCCTCACCGGCGCCGTGCAGCGTCTGCGCGGCCAGGTCCGGCAGCATTCCGTGAGCGGACAGGATGGCGCGCGCGGCCGCCGCATCCCCGGCGTTCACCGCGCGCGCGAGGCTGCCGATCGCGCTGTCCTCGCCGAAGCGGTAGCTCCGGCGCAGCATCACGATGTGCTGATCCAGCTCGCGGCCCCGGGCGTCCAGCAGCGTCCCCGGAATCTCTTCTCCGCTGACCCTTCGCAGCCAGTCCCGGCTGGCGGCCGTATAGTGACCGCCACCGGCCCGGGCGCAGATCTCGCCGAGTACCGCGCCCGCTTCCACCGAGGCCAGCTGGTCGCGATCGCCCAGCAGGATCAGGCGCGCGTGGTGCGGCAGGGCCTGAAAGACCGCCGTCATCAGTTCCAGGTCGATCATCGAGGCCTCGTCCACCACCAGTACGTCGAGCGCGAGGGGGTTGCCGGAACCGTGCCGGAAGTGCCGGCTGCCGGGCCGGCTGCCCAGCAGCCGGTGCACGGTACCGACGTCGGTCGGGATCGCCGCGCGGATCCGGGCGCCGGCCCCGTCCCCGGGCAGCGGCAGTTCGTGCACGGCACCGGCGACCGAGGCCCCGAGGCGCGCGGCCGCCTTGCCAGTCGGCGCCGCCATGCGGATGCGCAGCGGCTGCGCGTGGCCGGCCTCCTGTCGCAACGCCTGCAGCAGCGCGAGCAGCCGGACCACCGTCGTGGTCTTGCCGGTGCCCGGACCCCCGGTGACCACCGTGAACCGCCCGCCCGCGGCCAGTGCGCAGGCGACCCGCTGCCAGTCGGTGCCGCCCTGCCCTGGCGGTCCGAACAGGCGATCCAGCCAGGCCCGCACCGACGCCGCGTCGACGCCGGCACGCAGCACCGAACCGTCGCCCAGCCGGCGCCTGACGGCCGCACCGATGTATTGCTCACAGGCCCAGAACCGGCGCAGATACAGGCGGCCGCCGGCACACACCAGCGGCGTGTCACCGACGCCGGCCGATACCAGCTCCGGGTGCGACAGCCCCTCCGCCCAGGCAGCGGCGGTCATTCCCCGCAGAAGGCTCGCCGGACCGGGAACGGCGCCGGCTGCGGCGCCCTCGGGCGGGAGCGAAAGACTGCGGTCCGGGTCGGCCAGGGTTGCGCCGAGATCGAGGCATACATGACCGCGTCCCAGCTGGTGACTCGCGAGCGCCGCTCCGAGCAGCAGCAGCGGCGGGGCCGGCGCTGCCTGCTGGTGCAGAAAGGCGGCGAAGGCGTGGTCCAGTGCACGCAGCCAGCCCAGCCCGACCCAGGCATCGAGCAGGTCCAGCAGCCCCTCGGCGGAGTCCAGGGCCTCCGTTCGCACCCGAGGGTTCACCGGAGAACCCCCTCGGCACGGTCGGGCGCGGCCCGGACCATCCGGTCGAGTTCCTCGATCAGGCCCGCGGGCGGGCGTTCGAAATGCAGCCCGCGGGCGGGCGAATCGAGGCCGCGCAGAAACCAGGTGATCGTGCCGCCGAGGTGCCGTTCGTATTCGTACCCGGGTAGACGGACCTGCAGCAGCCGGTGCAGCGCCAGGGTGTACAGTACGTACTGCAGGTCGTAGCGGCTCTCCAGCACCCGCTCGCGCAGGCTCGCCGCGGCATAGTCGGCAGCCCCGGGGCCGAGCCAGTTGGACTTGTAGTCCAGCGTGTAATAGCGGCCCTCGTGTTCGAAGACCAGGTCGATGAACCCCTTGAGCATCCCGTTCAGGATCCGGGCCTCCATCTCCGGACGGGGTGCCGCCTCCAGCGTGCCGGCACGCACCGCGCCGTCGATGCGCCGGGCGTCCACCCAGCGCGTCTCGAACCAGAATTCGAGCTCGGGCTGACAGGCCGCCAGCCGGGACAGCCGGAGCGGCTCGTCGGTGCCCGGCAGGTCGAGCGGCGCGTCCAGCAGTCGCCCGAGCCACGCAGTGACCGGCTCCACCCAATGCTCCCAGCCCCGCCGCCGGCAGCGACGGGCCACCGTGTCGCGCAGGCGTTCCGGCTCCGCGGCCACCGCCGCGAACCCCTCCCGCGCCGCCCACTCCAGCAGCCCGTGCAGGAAGGTCCCCGGCTCCGGTCCACGTGGAAAGCGGTGCAGGCTCGATGTCCCCTGCTGCTCCATACCCGCGCCTTCCATCCGGACCTCTTCCGCGGCCTCGGCGAACCGGTCCTCGAGCGCGGTGTCAGGGGCCTCCATCGCGGTGATCCCGTTTTCCGGCGGCGCCTCTGCGCGCAGGGCGCTGTAGCTCGCGATCCACCAGTGCTCCCGGGGCGCGCGCAGGGGTTCGCGGGCCGGCCCCGGCAGCGCCGCCCCTGCCGGCGGCCGGTATACGGCCTCCGTCGCCTCCGGGGCGGAAACCACCGCAATGCCGGGCTCCCCGCCAGCCAGTGCGAGCAGTGACGCCCGCAGCTGTCCTTCCGGGATCTCCGAACCACCGGCCACCAGGTATCCGAAGGCGCTGCGGTGGAGTTCGTTGCCCCGGCCCCGGCCCCTTCGCAGCGGGGCGATTCCCAGCCAGCACTGGTGCCGGGCACGGGTCACGGCGACGTAGAGCAGGCGCAGGTCCTCGGCCAGGCGGCCGCGATCGGCCTCGGCGACATCGGCGTCATCCGGCTGCCAGCGGACCCGCCGGCGACCCGCCGCATCATGCCAGACCAGCGGCGGGCTCTTGCCGTCTTCCGGGCGGTAGCCGCAGATGAAGGGCAGGAAGACCAGCGGGTACTGCAGGCCCTTGGCCTTGTGGATGGTCACCACCTGCACCAGGGCCTCGTCGCTCTCGAGACGCAGGATCTGCTCGTCGGCGGCCACGCCCTCGCCCTGCAGGTGCTCGGCCAGGTGCCGGATCAGGGCCTGTTCCCCGTCCAGTTCACCCGATGCCGCCTGCAGCAGTTCACTCAGGTGCAGCAGGTTGGTCAGGGTGCGCTCCCCGTCCGGGCGCTGAAACAGCGCCGCGGGCAGGCCGAACCCGTGGAGCACCCGCCGCAGCATCGGCAGCACCCCCTGCTCGCGCCAGACGCGGCGGTATTCCCGGAACTCAAGCACCCGAGCCTCCCAGTGCGGCTCGTCGTGGTTCAGCCGGTCCAGCGCCTCCAGACCCAGATCCAGCGTCGCGGTCGCGAGCGCCGCGCGCAGCAGGCGATCCGATTCCGGCTCCGCGCAGGCGCGCAGCCAGCGCAGCACGTCGGCCGCTTCCGGGGTCGCGAAGACGGACTCGCGATCCGACATGAAGACGCTGCGCACGCCGCGCCGGCGCAGCGCCCGACGGATCACCGCGGCCTCCTTGCGCGTGCGCACCAGTACCGCCAGATCCGCCGCCTGCAACGGGCGGAATCCGTCCGGACCGTCGAACCCGGCGCGACCGTCCCGGCCCCGATTCAGCAGTGACACCATCGCGCTCGCGCAGCGTTCCGCCATCGTCTCGACGTAGGCGCCAGTGGCGACGGGCGCGGCATCGTCAAGCTGCGCCAGCACCAGCGCGGGCGGTTCCGCCGCATCCACCCGAAGCGACTCCGGCTGGCCGGCCGCCTGCACCCGTTCGAAGGGCACCGGGTCGCCGCCGTCGGCCCGGCGGAACAGGAACGCTCCCCCGGGATGCCCCCCGGCGAAATCGAAGAGGCGATTGCAGGCCTCCACGAAGGCGCGCGAGGCACGGTAGTTGACCTGCAGCGTGTGATGGCGGCCGGCCGTGTCGCGCCGGGCCCTGAGGTAGCTGTGGATGTCGGCGCCGCGAAAGGCGTAGATCGACTGCTTCGGGTCGCCGATCAGGAAGATGCCCTGCTCCGGGCGATTCTCGCCGATGCGGTAGATGCGCTCGAAGATCCGGTACTGCACCGGGTCCGTGTCCTGGAACTCGTCGATCATCGCCACCGGAAACTGGTTCCGGATGGTCTCCGCGAGCCGTGCGCCGCCGGACCGGTGCAGCGCCGCGTCCAGCGCGTTCAGCAGGTCGTCGAAGCCGAGCTGCGCGCGCCGCCGCTGCTCCGCCTCCAGCCGGTGCCGCACCCAGGCGGCGGCATGGCGCAGCACCGCCTCCGGGGTGTCGTCGGCCGCGTCCGCGTAGCCGTCGAGCAGCGCAAAGGCCGGGTGGAGCGCATCCGGAAGGGAACGGCCCCGCCGCAGGCGCGCCTGCATGCCCTCGCGGCTGAACCGTCGCGCCAGCTCCTTTTTCGGATCGCCCGGCACCGCGAGCACGGGATCGAGGGCCCACGCGCGCATGTCCTCGAGCCGGGCATCCGGGTCCCGGTACTGGTTGCCGTTCAGCTCCGGCAGGGCCCCACGAAGGCTTTCCGCGACCGCGTCGAAGTCGTCCCGCCACGGCCGCTTGAGCCGCTCGAGCCAGGCCAGGCGCCGGTCCAGCCGGTCATTGAGTTCGGCGAGCCCAGCCGGCCGCGGCGACTCGCCCCCCAGCAGCGGGCGGATCCGTCTGTCCAGCACGCCGGGATCGTTTCCCAGAATCGAGCGCAGCAGCAACAGCCGGGGACCCTGCTGCGGATAGACCATGCAGCGCCAGTAGTCCCGAACCGCCTCGACGCGCAGCTCGGAGAGATCGGGCTCGACCTGCTGCTCGAACAGGCTGCCGCTGTCAAAGGCGTGTTCACGCAGCATTCGGAAACACCAGCCGTGGATGGTGGAGACCGCGGCCTCGTCCATCCACTCCGCGGCCAGCTCCAGCCGCCGCGCACAGACCGCCCGCTCCCCGGGATCGGGACAGGCCTGGAGCAGCCCCCGCAGCATGGCGTCCGGGACGCCCGCCGCATCGCCCCGGAAGTGGCGGGCCGCGTCCAGCAGACGCGCGTGAATGCGACCCCGAAGCTCCCGCGTCGCCGCGTCGGTGAAGGTCACCACCAGGATCTGCGGTGGCAGCAGCGGTTCCCGGAAGGCCTGCTCGCCGCCGTGACCCAGGACCAGGCGCAGGTACAGCGCGGCGATGGTCCAGGTCTTGCCGGTGCCGGCGCTCGCCTCGATCAGCCGGCTGCCGTAGAGCGGCAGTGCCGCGGGATCCGTGAGCGTATGCGCGTCGCCTGCGGGCGCGTTCATGCCCCGGCCTCCCTGACCACCTCGAAGAGCGGCCGGTACAGCATGTCGGTCCAGTGCCGGAAGCCCGGATCCTGCAGCAGGGACTCGGGATCGGGGTACATCCGGCGGTGGTAGGGGCTGCGCTGCAGGTCCCCCGCATGATGTTCACTGCCCTCGTAGGCCCTGAGCGCATCCGCGTGGGGGTCCCGGTCCTCCGCCTCCGCCTGCAGCCAGGCCAGCGCGGCCTGCAGGGCCACCGGCGCGGGCCGGCTCTGTCCCTCGCGCCAGCCCTCTACCAGTGCACGCAGGGTCGCCGCGCAGCGCTCTTCCGGCATGGGCGGGAGGCGCAGCGCCCCGTCGGTACCCACAATCCGCGTGGTCAGGCCGAGGCCGTGGGCATTCGCCAGCAGGTGGACCACCCAGGGATACAGAAGCACGTCGTGGCGCGGCACGGCCTTGCGGCCCGAGGTCACGTTCCCGGGACGCGGCAGCAGCAGGCATCGCCCGCCCCTTCGGTCGCCGCGCAGTCCGGCCAGCTCGCCCTCGATCGCGATCCCCTGGTGCTCGTAATGCAGCGGTTGCGTTTCCTCCAGGGATAGCGGGTATTCGGCGGCGAGCAGGCGGTAGCGCTCCAGCAGCCCCGCGACCTCGGTACGCAGCCCGTCGGCCTCGGCCGTGCCCACGGCGGCAAGCGGCAGGCGCCCGGCCCGCTGCAGGCCCGCCAGCGCCGCGTCCATCCGCTGCGGCCAGCGGGTCGGGTCTCCGGCTGGCTCCAGCGCCGCGTCAACCAGGGCGTCACGCAGTTGCCACTGGGCGAGACCATCCAGCGCGAAGGGCTCCTGGTCCACCGGCGCCGGGACATCCTCATCGAAGTACACACCAAGGCGGCGGTTGAAGAAGGACTGCACCGGGTTCCTGAGGAAGCCCCCGAGATCCTCCGGCCGGAGCGGACCCTCGGGCTCGCATCGGGGCAGGGATGCGGGCCCTCCCTCATCGGGCGGCGGTGCGTGATGACAGCCGGCCCACTCACGCGCATAGGTGAACAGCGGACCCTCGCCGTCCGCCGGGAAGTTGTCGCGGCTGAAGGGCTGCAGCGGGTGCACCACCGTCAGCGCGCGCAGCAGCGAGTCGCCATCGGCGCCTTCGAGTTGCCAGCCGGAGGCAATGTGGTCGCGCAACTGGCCGACCAGCACCGAGGGCGGCCGCTCCGCATTGTCGCGCACGCTGCGCCCCACCCAGCTCACATAGAGCTGATCGCGGGCCGAAAGCAGGGCCTCCAGGAACAGGTAGCGGTCGTCCTCGCGCCGGGAGCGATCGCCCGGGCGGTAGTCCCGGGCCATCAGGTCGAAGTCCATCGCGACTGGCGCGCGCGGATAGTCGCCGTCGTTCATCCCGAGCAGGCACACCACCCGGAAGGGGATCGCGCGCATCGGCAACAGGGTGCAGAAGTTGACCGCGCCCCCGAGAAAGCGCTGCGCGAGCCCCGGCTGATCGACCGCCTCGAGCCAGCTCTCGCGCACCACCGTCAGCGGCAGGGGCTCTTCCAGACGCGCGGCGGCACAGTCGGCCTCCCAGTCCTCCAGGGCATCGTCGAGCTGGCTCAGCAGCCATTGCTCGCGCTCCTCATCGGCGGTGAAGAAGGCATCCAGCAGACCCCGCAGCCGCGTCACCCACTCGCCGGGCGCAGCGGGCTGGCGCAGAAGCCCCCACCAGTGGTTCAGCGCATCGAGCAGCCGGGCGAGCTGGCCGGCGAGGGCCGCGTCCAGGCCGCCGATCTCGTCGAAGGGCTCGATACCGGCCCACGGAGACGGCCGCCCCCACGGCCCCGCCACCGCGTATCCCAGAAGCATCCGCCGCAGGCCGAAACGCCAGGTGTTCTGCTCGAGGCCTTCCGGAAGGCCGAGCGTCGCCCGCTGCCGGGCGTCCAGTCCCCAGCGAATCCCGGAGCCCTCGATCCAGGCGTGCAACTGGTGCAGACGGCTGCCCTCGATGCCAAACCGGCGCCGAACCGCGGGCACTTCCACCAGATCGAGCAGGTCGCTGACCGCGAAGCGGGACTCCGGCAGATCAAGCAGCCCCTCCAGCGCGGCCACCAGGGGTTCCTGCCGACGGCGGCTTCGGTCCGACAGCGTGAAGGGGATGAAGCGCGGGTCGTCGGAGTCGAGCTGTCCGAAGACCGCCTGCACGTGCGGCGCGTAGGTCTCCACGTCGGGCACCATCACGATCACGTCGCGTGGCCGCAGCCCGGGATCCCGCTGGAAGCGCTCCAGCAATTCGTCGTGCAGTACCTCCACCTCGCGCTGCGGGCTGTGCGCCACGTGAAAGCGCAGTGAACCGTCCCGAGCCGCGGCCACCGCAGGCCAGCGCTCCCGGGTCTCGTGCAGCGGGCGCAGCGCGCGGATGTCGTCCTGGACCTGCCCCAGCAGGCGGCCGTGTGGCTGGGCCTCGAAGAGATCGATCCGCTGCCAGGGGAGCGCCTCCAGCAGGGCCCGGTAGCGCTCCGGATCGTCGTGCTCGTCCAGCAGCCGGATGTAGTCCCGGCCCTGCTTGCCCCAGGCCGCGAGCAGCGGGTGCGCGTGCTGGTGACGCTCGGGGTCGGTCAGCTGCGCGGGCATCCCGGGCCGCGGTTTCTGGCGGCGGGCCGCGGCGCGCAGCAGATCGCGGTCGGCAACGATGTCGGCCCAGTAATACTCGCAGGGATTGTGCACGCAGAGCAGCACCTGGCACAGGCGCGCGAGACCCTCCAGCGCCTCGAGGCTCTGGGAGGGCAGCGACGAGATCCCGAAGACCACGATGCGGCGGGGGAGGTCCGGCGGCCGACGGTTCAGGCTCCGCACCCGTTCCATGAACCGGCGGTGTACCGCGGCCCGGCTCTGCTCCCGCTGATCCGGGTCCATGTCCGCCCGGACCGCGCGCCACAGCGACGCCTGCCAGCGCTGACCCGCGTCCATGGCCATGATTGCGCCGCCGGCGTCGCGCAGCTGATCGCGCCCAGCGGCCCAGTCCGCCAGCCAGTCCGCGCGGTAGACCTGGTACTGATCGAAGAGATCAGCCAGCTGCCGCGCCAGCTGCCAGCGCTTGCGCAGACCGTCGTCTTCGCCCAGGAAGCGCTCGAGCGGGGCGAATTCGGATCGATCCAGCAATTCGGGAAGCAGGCGCATCAGGCGCCAGGTCAGCGGGGCCTTGGCAAAGGGCGAGTCGGCGGGCACCGCCTCGGGTCCAAGCACCGCCCGGTAGGCGGCCCAAAGGAATCGCGCCGGCAGTTCCATCTCCAGCGCGGCGGCGATGCCGCAGCCTCCGGCATCCCGGTCCCGGGCGAGAGCCAGCTTCAGCCACTGCGCGATGCCATTGCTCTGAACCAGGATGGTCTCGTTCTCGAGGGGATCGAGGGGATGGCGACGCATCCACTCGACGGCCAGCGCACGCAGGTCGTGCATGCGGTTTCCGTGCACGACCATGAAACCGGGTTGCAGGACTTGCGCTGCCGTCATCACCGACCCTCTCCGGACCAAGCCGGAAAGATAGCAGACCGCGGGGCGAGAACCCGAAGGGTGGCCGGAAGCGTTCTGTGGCCGCCGACGGGCTCAGGGAGCCGCGGCTACCGGGATCACGCCATCATGCGCCGCCGGGCGAGCGCGGGCTCGGCGGGGAGACGGGGGAATGCTGGGTGCCGTGCCGATCGTCGGCCGGCGATGCGGAGTGTTGCCTGGCGTCAGTTGCCGGCAGCCCGGGGCTGACGGCGCTGGGGGCGCGCCGCACCCTTGCGACCCCTCGGACCGCGGCCCCCGGGGCGGCCTTCTCCGGTCGGGGCGGAGCCACCGTTGGGACGATTGCGCTTTTCGGGTTCGCCGAGCTGATTCACCGAGGCCAGCGAGATCTCCAGCTCGATGAGTTCGTCCCACTCCTCTTCACTGCGCTTGCTGTCCGGGATCGCCAGCAGTTCCTGCAGACGGCGCCGCGGCGAGACTGCTTGAGGGTCGTTCATCAGGGGCTTTTCTCCTTCCTGTTGAGAATATGCGCGACATCGATCATCCGGGCATCTGCCAGGTGACCGTTCGGACTCAATGCCGCGTCGCTGTATTGAGGAGGCGGAGCACGGTTCAGGGGGACCGGAAGACTCTCGTGAGAGCCCTCTCCTCGACGACCATCCACGAGTGACGGCCTACGCTCCGGACGTTAGTGTAGCCTGACAACGGGACAAAGCCCATAATCCCCCCTACCGGGGGCGTCAGTGCGGTACGTCAGGCCGCTTGCACGGCCTACGGCGTGATCCCTTCATCCGCGGAGACAGTCGGGGACGACAGTCCTTGCGGCCGGGCAAAACCCTGCGGCCCCGCGTCAGGGAGTGCCAACGCGAAACCCAGGATGGCATCTCCCGCCCGCGCCCGGAAACCCACGGAGAAATCGAGCCCGTCACGATCCCGATCGATCCGGACGCGCTCGAACAGGGACAGCGTCGGGAAGGAGCCGCAGGCCTCGCCCGCGCCACAGATGAGATCATCGCCGTTCATGTCGGTGCCGGCGGCGATACGGTACTCACCGGCAGCCACGTCATCGAAGCGATAGCTGTAGATACCGTCCTCCGGATCCAGCCCCTGCGCCGCAATGACCTCTCCATCGGCATCCAGAAGCAGCACATAGATGCGTCCGACCGTGTCCACGGCGAGTTCCGGTGGCGCCACTCGCAGACGTACGGGGATCACCAGCTCTTCCAGCGATTCGGTCTGCACCCTGATACTCCCCTCGTAGCTGCCGTCCGGAAGCCCGTCGCGCGCGGCCATCACGGTGTAGGATCCCAGTCCGTCTTCACCGACCGAATTCGGGTTGACCAGCAGCCACTCGACCTCGCCCGCCGTATCCGCGGTCACATCGGTCACCTGGAGCGAACCGCTGCCGGCATTGCGCAACGAGAATTCCAGCAGGTCTTCAGTCAGCCCGAAATCGAGGCGACCCGGATCCGCCGCGAGGATCGGACCAGGATCGGATCCTTCATCGGTGACGGCCAGCAATGCCCTGAGTGCGTTGATCTGTCCCCAGCCGGTCTCCGCATCCCAGCCCTCCGGGCCGAGATCGTCGGTCAGAAGCCCGGAGACGAGGAGCTGCTCAAAGCGCTCCGGGCGCAACTCGGGATCCACCGCCCGCGCCAGCGTCGCGACTCCCGAGGCAACCGCCGTGGCCATCGAGGTCCCCTGGTAAAAGGCGTAGGCCGACTCCCGGGAGCCGCTGGTGTCGTCGACCAGCGTGCTGAGCAGGCCGTCCGGGTAACCATCCCCGGTCCGATCCTCCCGCATGTCGCCACCCGGGGCCACGAGCGCCAGTTCATTACCGAAGCTGCTGTAGGAGGCTCGCTCGTTCACCGCATTGGTGGAACCGACTGCGAACACCGCCTCGTAGGCCGCCGGGAAGGTGACGGAACCACCGCTGTTGCCCGATGCCGCAAAGACGAAGATCCCGTCGTCACGGATGCCCTGGTACAGATCCGCCTGCGCCTGCGAGAAGGAACCGCCACCCAGGCTCAGGTTGATCACATCGGCAGCACGCTCGGGAACCGTATTCGAGTCGTTCGGAAGCCCCGCTGCATAGCGGATGCCCTGAAGGGTGTCGTAGAGGGTGCCGCCACCCTCGCCAAGGGCCCGGATCGGCAGGATGCGTGCGCCCCAGGACACCCCGGCGACGCCCGTCGCATTGTCGGAAGCCGCCGCGGCGATGCCCGCGACATGCGTGCCGTGCCAGGAACTCGCGCCGAGCGTTGGCGAGTCTCCGGGATCGTCGCCGCCCGGCTCCATCTCGATGAAGTCGTAGCCCGGAAGCAGCTGGCCACGGAGGTCCTCGTGATCCAGGAATACCCCGGTGTCGATCACCGCCACGACGACCTCCGGATCCGGCGGCTCGCCGGTGGCGATGTCCCATGCGAGCGGCAGATCGATGTTGCGATGAAACCATTGCAGATCCTGAAACGGGTCATCGGGCAGACGCGCCGGCTGCACGACATGATTGAGTGCAACGGTCTCGACATCCGGCATGCCGTCGAGGGCCATCCTGGCCCGGAGGGTCTCGTAGCGCGCCTGATGCATTGGATCATTCCAGCGGAGCCGGTGTCGTGGTACCCGAGACCACCCCGAGAGGGCCTCGATGACGGCCCCTGCCCGACCCTCCGGAATGCGCCACAGCTGCTCCCGCGCCGGATGCCCGGCGACGATCTGAAGCCCCATGCCGCGTGCGGCCCCCGCCGTGCTGATTCCGCGCTCGAGCGGACTACGCACGATCAGGTCGCCGGGAACGAAGTCGTCGGAGACCCGGGGCGCACGCCGGGACTCCAGTGCGAGGGAATGGGTGGGGTCCAGGCGCAGGGCGTAATTGGACATCCCCGAATAGGCGCGGACGGCCACGAAGTAGGTTCCGGGAGAATCCGGCGCCAGACTCAGCGGGGCGGAGGTTCCTGCCGTCGCGTCCAAGGCATCCCCATCTTCGTCGAGCAGGTAGAGGCCGAGATTTGCCTCGGACGAGTCCGGGAAATCCAGCACGATCCTGTCTCCCAACCGCAGGTCCACCCGAAATACGTCGCGTTCATCTCCGTCGGGGCCGAAACGGGTATCGGTTCCGGGCGCCGCAACGAAACCGCCGATCAAGGCCGGCGCGACGACCGGCTGCGCCTCTTCCCGGGAATTGTTGGGGGTCAGGGGTGTCGATGGATCGTTTGTATCGGTGTCGACCCTGTTCAGCGCGTCCGGCACGATCACGCCCGACACCTGGTAGAGATCACCGGCATCTTCACCATTGCCGCCACCACCGCAGGCGGCCACCAGCAGAGCGAAGATGAGGAGCGTGCTCGCCCTTGCGACGATCCCTGCGCTCATTGGCCACACCCCACGGCTCCACCGGATCATCTTCTGCAGCGCCACGCCATCCCCTGCTCCAACCCTCAGCCTGATCTTGACCACCGGATTCCCGGGAGATTCGCCACAGACCGGGAAGCCTCGGCTCCTGATCGGCCGATTCACGAGATTCTTGACCTTAGGACGTCGCGCTTGCCCGAGGTTCCTCGAACCACTTATGTTGCCTGGAATGAGCGACCCCTCGCCTCCGATCACCCCAGCATCAAACCGAACCCCGGGCCGGCTGATCCCCGCCTTGCTGTGGCCCCTCGCCGCAGTGAGCGGCCTCTGGCTGATCGCGGCGGTACAGGCGGTGACCGGTATCAGCTACGTGTGGCTCGGCGTGTTCCCGCGCACGCTCATCGGCTTGCCGGGGGTGGTGACCGCGCCGCTCATCCACGAGTCCTGGACCCACCTGCTGTCCAACACCGCGCCCCTGCTGGGGCTCGGGATCATCGCGATGTACGGGTTTCCGCGCGCCACCCGCCACGCCGTGCCCCTGATCTGGCTGCTGAGCGGTATCGGCGTCTGGCTGTTCGGGCGCGAGAGCTTTCACATCGGGATCAGCGGCCTGACCCACGGGCTGATGTTCTTCGTGGTGCTGATGGGCATCCTGCGCCGGGACGCACTCTCCGTCGCCCTGGTGCTGACCGTGTTCCTGCTGTTCGGGGGAATGGCCTCCGGCATCATCCCGTCGGAACCCGCGATCTCGTTCGAATACCACCTGTTCGGCGCCATCGCCGGCGTGCTGGCCGCGGCGTTCCTGCGGCGGATGGACCCATTGCCCGCCAGGATCCGGCGTTCGGCGGACGATGCCGACGAAGCCGATTCCGACTGGGCGGACGAACCGGCACCGCCAGAGCCGGAGCCCGATCAGGCGGATGACACCCGCGGGACCCGGCGCGAGGACTGAGCGGCCGGGACGCGCAGGATGGACGTCAGCGGACACCGCATCGACGGAACCGGCTGAGTACCCGACCCGGGGTCGGGTACCGCGTGGGCCCGTCACTCCGCCGGCGGCAACTCGTGCCGGATCGGTTCCAGCGAGCGCAAATAAACGACCAGCGCCCTGCGGTCGGAATCGCTCAGGAAGCTCGTGCCTTCGCCGATCACATCGCCCATTGCGCCGCCGGCAAAATCCCCGTCCGGATCCATGCCGAGGTCCAGATAGCGCATCAGGTGGCGTCCGCTCCAGGTCCCGATCCCGGTCTCCCGGTCCGGCGTGATATTCGGTGCAGTGTCTCCGCCCGCCATGCGCGCGCCCGCATAGCGCAGGCCGGGTTTGATGCCGCCGGTCAGGCTGCGCGGCGAGTGGCACTCCGCGCAGTGGGCCAGCGCCGTGGATAGGTAGGCACCGCGGTTCCACTCGGCGGAGGCATCGGCATCCGGCTCGAAGGCCGCGGGGCGGAAGTGCAGGAACTTCCAGACCGCGAGTCCGGGACGGAAACGGGCGAACCAGTCCAGCTCGTGGGAACGGTTCTCGCGCTGCACGGGCTCCACCGTCTGCAGGTAGGCCCACAGTGCTGCGACGTCGCGGGGGCGCATCCGCGTGTAGGCGGTGTAGGGGAAGGCCGGGTAGTAGTGGCGTCCGGCGGGACTGCGGCCGTGCCGCAACGCCCGCTCGAAATCGCGTGCCGACCAGCCCCCGATCCCGGTCTCGGGATCCGGGGTGATGTTGGGACCGTAGAAGGTGCCCACCGGGCTCTCGATCGCCCGACCGCCGGCGAGGAACGGAGCGTCGTCGGCCTTGTCGGTGTGGCAGGAAACGCACCCGCCGGCACGAAGCAGGTATTCACCTTCCCGGAGCTGCTCGGAGGCCCCGTCATCCGCAAGCGACGGCACCGCGCCGAGCAGCCCGATATACAGCGCCAGGAGCGTGGCCGTGACAGGCCGCCGCCCCCGGCCCCCTGACCGGCAGTGGATCACGATCCGTGCCTTCAGTCGCTGCGCCGGAAGTCCTCGTGGCAGGCTCGGCAGGACTCGCCGACATTCCGGAAGCGGGGCACGATCGCGGCGTCGTCACCCTGTTCCACGGCCTCGTGCAGGGCCACGGCGGCCTCGTGGTTTTCGCGCGAGAGCTCCGCGAACCGTTCCGGATCCTCCCAGACCGACATCAGCGCGTCGGTCTCGCCGAAATCCGAGCCCTCGGGGAACAGTGCCGGGATGTCCCGCGTGGCTTCGACGATGTAGCGCGTATGCACCAGCAGGTTGTCACGGAAGTCGGCGCCGTCCACCACGATCGCGGCGGTCGCGGACATGTTGCCTCCCAGCGCCCCCATCAGCCCCTGCCGGTAGTCGATGGTGACCTCCGCGCCGTCGTCGAAGGAATGCACCGGCCCCGAGGCCCCCAGGGCAAGGGCGATCGCGCTGCCGACAAGGATGTTCCGGGCGTTGACGAGCATTCGCTGCATGATTCGATCCTCCGGTGGTGTGGTCCGGGTCCTTTTTTGTCTTCGCCGGGGTGCCCGGGTCTGCGGAACGTTAGCCCCGGTCACCGGTCCCGTCAACCGAGCCGCTGCGGGGGCGAACGTCGGCCGGAAGGCAGCGGAAAGGCCGCCCGCCAGCTTGCGCCAGTTCGCCTGGCAGCACCGCCCGGCCCGGAAGCCGGGCCAGCCCACAAGGTCCCCAAAATCACCGAAACGGCGACATCGGCATCAGGCTCTCGGGACGCGTGAACTTGTTGATGTCCACCGACATGCGGTGCATCGTGCCTGTCATTGCCGCCATCGACTGATTCATCTGCGACATCGATTCGTTCATCGTCCCGATGTTGCCCGCCATCCCGCGGATATTGAACGCCAGGTCGTTCATGTTCTCGCTCATGCTGCGCACGTCGGCTCCCATCGCCTCCATCCCGACGCGCACGCGCTCGAAGTCCGAGGACATCCCCGCCTGACCCTCGACCATGCTCTCCGCCATCACCTCCATGCGGGCCGCCATGAAGGTCATGTCCTCGGCCATCGTGGACACGTCGCGACCCATCTGGGTGACCGCCCCCGTCATCGTGCTCATGTCCCGGCCCATGTTGAACATGAACAGCCCCATCCCGATGAAGGCCAGACCGGCCCCAACCAGCAGGATCCCCACTCCGGTGATTCTTGCAGCGGCGGTCATCCTCGGTCCGGGCGCGGACCCGCTCTTCTGGTCGGACATCGTGCTCTCCTCGGGAATCCTCGTGAACCAGAGAAACGCGGCGTTGGTTGCAGTACCTGAGTCTAGTCCAGTTCAGGACGGAGAACGCCCTGGCATGCCTCGCGCCCCTCTGCCCGGACACCGCTGGGAATGGTACCCGGGTGAATTCGCGGCGCGGCTGCGGATCAGCCAAACTTTGGCGCTCCCTCGCGTCCCGTCCCGGGGATGGCCCCTCGCCCGATGATGGATCTGCTCTGGCAATACACGCTGGTGTTTCTGGCCGCGGCCACGCCGTGGCTCGAGATCATGATCGTGATCCCGGTGGCGATCGGTGTCGGACTCTCGCCGGTGCCGGTCACCATCGTCAGCTTCATCGGGAACGCGCTCCCGGTGTTCTGGATCATCGCGCTGTTCCGACGCCGGGAGCAGCGCCGGGGACCGGTCCGGCGGCGCTGGGGACCACGGGCTCAAAGGGTCTGGGACCGCTACGGCCTGCCCGGCATCGCCCTTGCCGGACCGGTGCTCACCGGCATTCACCTGGCTGCGGTGATGGCTCTGGTGCTGCGTGCGGATCGCCGGCTGACCGCGCTGTGGATGACCCTCAGCCTCGCCCTCTGGTCCCTGGTGACCGTGCTGGTCACGGTTGCCGGGTTCGAGGGCCTGCGTTGGCTCTTCGGGGATCACTGAGCTACCCTGCCGAAAGCGTCGATCCGCCTGATGGCCCGCATGTTGCAGAGCCGTTCGACAGGAAGGAGGCCGGCAATCCCCCGCGGCCGCACACTGCAGCACGCTGGTGCATCCGCCGCACCGCCCCTGTGCCGCATGCACCATAAAAGACCACATATCCGGGCGCCGGCCGTCCGCACGGCGCACATCCCGTCAATCACCACACTCCCGAAGCTCCCCGGAAAGAGGTTAACCATGAATCGACCCGAAGTGCAGAATGCCGAACTGCGTGCCTGGGTGGACGAGATCGCCACGCTGTGTGAACCGGACACGGTCTACTGGTGCGACGGTTCCCAGGAGGAATACGACCGGCTGACCGCCGAGCTCGTCGAGGCCGGCACCTTCCGGCCGCTGGACCCGGCGAAGTGGCCGGGCTGCTTCGCGGCCCGCAGCGACCCCAGCGATGTCGCGCGGGTGGAGGACCGCACCTACGTCTGCAGCGTGAACAAGAAGGATGCCGGTCCCACCAACAACTGGGTGGACCCGCGCGAGATGAAGCAGACCCTCCAGGGTCTGTTCGCCGGCTGCATGCGTGGCCGCACCCTGTACGTGATCCCGTTCAGCATGGGGCCGCTGGGTTCGCCGATCGCCCAGATCGGCGTGGAGCTCACGGACTCTCCCTACGTGGTGGTGAACATGCGCATCATGACGCGCATGGGCACGAAGGTGCTCGACGTGCTGGGCGACGGCTCGTTCGTGAAATGCCTGCACAGCGTCGGGGCACCGCTGGAAGAGGGGCAGGAGGACGTGCCCTGGCCCTGCAATCCCGACGTCAAGTACATCGTCCACTACCCCGAGGAGAAGAGCATCGCCTCCTACGGCAGCGGGTACGGCGGCAACGCGCTGCTCGGCAAGAAGTGTTTCGCGCTGCGCATCGCCTCGACCATGGCCCACAATGAGGGCTGGCTCGCCGAGCACATGCTGATTCTCGGTGCGGAGTCACCGGAGGGACAGCGCACCTACATCGCCGCGGCCTTCCCGAGCGCCTGCGGCAAGACCAACCTCGCGATGCTGGTGCCGCCGGAGCCCTTCCGCAGGGACGGCTGGAAGATCACCACCGTCGGCGACGACATCGCCTGGATCAAGCCGGGGCCGGACGGCCGCCTGCACGCGATCAACCCGGAGTCGGGCTTCTTCGGCGTCGCCCCCGGGACCAACGAGAGCACCAACCCCGCGGCGATGGCCACGATCCGCAGCAACACGATCTTCACGAACGTGGCCCAGACCGAGGACGGCGATATCTGGTGGGAAGGCCTCAGCGAGACGCCGCCCGGCGGGCTGACCGACTGGCGCGGCGAGCCCTGGGATCCGAACAGCGGCAAGCCGGCCGCTCACCCGAATGCGCGGTTCACCGCGCCCGCCTCGCAGTGTCCGTCGATCGACCCGGCCTGGGAGGATCCGGCGGGGGTGCCGATCCATGCCTTCATCTTCGGCGGCCGCCGCAGCACCACGGTGCCGCTGGTGGTACAGGCCTTCAACTGGAACTTCGGCGTGTACATGGCCGCGACAATGGGCTCCGAGACCACCGCCGCCGCCTTCGGCGAGCAGGGCAAGGTGCGCCGCGACCCCTTCGCGATGCTGCCCTTCTGCGGCTACCACATGGCGGACTACTTCAACCACTGGCTCCAGATCGGCCGCGAGCTGGCGCACCCGCCGAAGATCTTCGGCGTGAACTGGTTCCGCCGGGATGCCGAGGGCCGCTTTCTGTGGCCGGGATTCGGCGAGAACATGCGGGTGCTGAAGTGGGTGATCGACCGCGTGCACGGACACCGCCCGGCCATCGAGAGCGCACTGGGTCGCATGCCCCACTACGAGGACCTGGACTGGCGCGGCCTCGAGGACTTCAGTCGGGAGGAGTTCAACCACCTGATGTCCATCGACCGCGAGGTCTGGAAGAAGGAGGTGCACTCGCAGGACGAACTCTTCTCGGAGCTCTACGACAAGCTGCCGAAGGAGTTCATCTTCATGCGCGAACTGCTGCTCTCCAGCCTCTGGCGCTCCCCAAAGCACTGGGGCCTCGCGCCGGAACGGATGTGACCGAAACCCCAACCTGCCCGGGGGACCTGACGAACCTGCCCGGGGGACAGATTTATGAATCTGTCCCCCTTTCCCCTTTCCCGCCCCAGCCCGTTCCCCCGCCATCGCGGTCCTTGCGCAGCGCCCGGGCTTCTGGTAACTTTCAGCGCCTTTCATCCAGGCCGAATCCCTACTGGAGTCTTCCGATGGCACGAGTCTGCCAGGTGACGGGCAAGCGCCCGGCTACGGGAAACAACGTTTCCCATGCGAACAACAAGACGCGCCGGCGTTTCCTGCCGAACCTGCACAGCCACCGCTTCTGGGTGGAAAGCGAGCAGCGCTTCGTGCGCCTGCGGCTCAGCAGCAAGGGGATGCGGGTGATCGACAAGCGAGGCATCGACGCCGTGCTGGCCGACCTGCGTGCCCGCGGCGAACGGGTCTGACGGAGAACCGACATGGCGAAAGGCGTACGCGACAAGATCAGGCTGGTATCCAGTGCCGGTACCGGGCACTTCTACACCACGTCTAAGAACAAGCGGAACATGCCCGAGAAGATGCAGATCAAGAAGTACGATCCCGTGATCCGCAAGCATGTGATGTACAAGGAAGCGAAGATCAAGTAGGTCCTGCCGACCGGTGGCAGAACCCGCAAGGCCCGGCTTCGACCGGGCCTTCGAGTTTCTGGCGTGCGGACCTCTGCCGAAGGTGTCAGCGGATACCACGCCCTACCCCGGTTGCGGGGGGGAGGGCCGGGCAGCGGCGCTGCGTCGTTCCGGCAACGCCAGAGGACGGATTCATCCATCCGTCCCCGCCCGTGGGTTCAACCGGTCGCTTCTCCCTGTTCCGCAGCCGTCCGCGCCCAGCGGACCATGGTGTCGCCCCATCGATGCGCGGTCGCAGGGTCCAGGTCGAGCTTGGTGTACCTCCCGCCGTCGCGGACCAGCACCCGCAACAGCGGCACACCGGAATCATGAATGATCTGGCGCAGTTCAATGACCTCGCCGAAGGGTGCCTCGATAGAGTCCATGCCTCGCCCTCTTCCCGTTCCAGCCTCACGTCCGGGGGATCGCTTGCCCGGACCCCGGCTATCGTCGCACACCCGGGGGCCCGGCTCACAGATCCCGGGTCCACCCCGTCGGCCCGAGCATCCCCGCCGGCTCCAGCGGACGGATCCCCCGGATGGCTCAGGCAGCCTGCGGTCGGTGGTCCGAGCCGACCCCCACCGATCGCGACACGGCACCCGCGGGCCGGCGCAGCCTCCCTCATAAGCGTGCCCGGTACTTCGCGCGCAGTGTCAGAGGGCCTATGCTTGCGGTCCAGCGGTGTCCACCAATGCATGCATCCGGTAGACACCGCCCCACCCATCACGCCGCACGGGCCCGCTGACGATCGATGATGGCGCTGCCGCTGAGAACCCGACTGCTCCCGCAGGGTGGTCCGCCCGAGGCCGTTCCCGGCGCGTGTCTGCGCGTCCGCGCGGATCACCCGCCGGGCGTGGAGCTGTCCGAAGACCACGGCCTGGTGATATCGCCAGGCCTGCAGTCGGTCGCCGGGCACGGCGTGGTCGAAGAATGGAGCTGCGACCGGCCCGGCCAGTCCGCTCGCGAGGGCGCCATCCACCTGGTCGAGCACGCGGACCTGCTGTTCGCGGTCTGGCATCGCCCGGATGACCGGCTGGCGGATCACACCCGGCAGGCCTACGTCGATCTCTTCCGTGCGATCCGGGCAAGGGGATTCCGGTATCCGATCCGGATCTGGAACTACTTCAGCCGCATTCACGGCGACGAGTGCGGGCTCGAGCGTTACCAGTCCTTCTGCATCGGCCGGGCCCGGGCCCTCGACGAGATGGACGTGCCCGAGGACGGCATGCCCGCGGCCACCGCGATCGGCACGCGGGCGCCCGGGCTGTTCGTCTACCTGATCGCCGCGCGCGAACCCGGAATCGCGGTGGAGAACCCACGGCAGGTCAGCTCCTACCGCTACCCGGAGCATTACAGCCCGGAGAGCCCGACCTTCGCCCGCGCCACCCGGATCGAGACCGGCATCGGGCCGCAACTGCTGCTCTCCGGCACCGCCAGCATCACCGGCCACGAGAGCCGCCACATCGGGGATTGCGCGGCCCAGACCCGCGAGATCCTCGCCAACCTGGATGCACTCCACGCCGCCGCCGGCGAGGACCTGCCGCCACCGGCCTGGCTTCGGGTCTACCTCAGACATCCCGAGGACCAGCCGCTGGTGGCCGGGATACTCTCCGATCATTATCCGCAGCCGCCCGCGCTGCACTGGGTGCACGGCGACGTCTGCCGCAGGGAGCTGCTGCTGGAGATCGAGGGCGTGCATGCCCGAACTGCCTGAGGTCGAGACCACGCGGCGCGGACTCGAGCCCTGCATCGCGGGGCGGCGCATCCGCGCGCTGGAGGTGCGCGATCCACGGCTGCGCTGGCCGGTGCCGGCCGGCCTCCCCGCGCTGGTCGGGGGACGGCGCATCCGCGGCCTGACGCGGCGCGCGAAATACCTGCTGCTGGAGACCGATGGCCCCGCGCTGCTGTTGCACCTCGGGATGTCGGGCAGCCTGCGCCGCTGCGCGCCGGGCACGCCACTGCGGCCACATGACCACCTGATCTTCCATCTCGACGACGGCTTCGAGGTCCGACTGCATGACCCGCGCCGGTTCGGCTGCTGCCTGCCGGTTCCCGAACCGCCGGCTGTCCACCCGCTGCTGGCGGCGCTGGGCCCCGAACCCCTGGGCGACGACTTCCACGGCGCTGGGCTGTTCGGGCTGAGCCGCGGCCGGCGCGCGCCGGTGAAGGCCTTCATCATGGACCAGCAGGTGGTGGTCGGCGTCGGGAACATCTACGCGAGCGAGGCACTGTTTCTCGCAGGCATCCGTCCGGGCCGGGCCGCCGGCCGGGTGAACCGCCGCGAATACAGCGACCTGGCCAGCCGGATCCGCAGCGTGCTCACCGAGGCCATCACCCAGGGCGGCACCACGCTGCGCGACTTCGTGCGCGAGGACGGCACCCACGGCTACTTCCGCCAGCAGCTTCGCGTCTACGGCCGCGCAGGCCAGCCCTGCCTGGATTGCGCCACCCCCATCCGCAACCGCCGCATCGGCAACCGCGCCAGCGCCTACTGCCCCCGCTGCCAGCGCTGAGCATCAACAGATCAGCCGCCCCCGCAGGAGCGGCTTCCAGCCGCGATGCCCAGCGCCAATCGCGGCCAGGAGGCCGCTCCCAC
>NZ_JAWLHP010000013.1:14548-52790 GCF_041690275.1 Thioalkalivibrio sp. | reverse complement strand
GGAACATTGGACGGTCCGGACCGACCTGGAATCCGCAGAGATCCATGGGCAGGGTCATGCGACAGACTGCTTGGTCAGGGTGGCCTTGGCTTCCTGATAGCGCCGCGCGGCGCTGACGAAGCCGGTGAACAGCGGATGCCCGTCCCGCGGTGTCGAGGTGAACTCGGGATGGAACTGGCAGCCGATGAACCAGGGGTGCTCGGGCAGCTCCACCGCCTCGACCAGGTTCTGGTCCTCGGAACGTCCGGAGAAGACCATCCCGGCCTGCTGCAGACGGTCCGCGTAGGCGTTGTTGAACTCATAGCGGTGGCGGTGCCGCTCCTGGATCCGCGGCTTGGCATAGGTGCGCGCCATCAGGGTACCCTCCGCCAGCGCCGCGGTCTGGGCGCCCAGCCGCATGGTGCCACCGAGATCGCTGTCCGCGTCGCGGCGCTCGATACGCCCCTCCCGATCCTGCCACTCGGTGATCAGTGCGATCACCGGATGCGGCGTGTCCGGGGCGAATTCGGTGCTGTGCGCACCCTCCAGTCCGGCCACATGGCGGGCGAACTCGATGACCGCCACCTGCATACCGAGACAGATCCCGAGGTACGGGATGCCCTTTTCACGGGCGCGGCGCACGGCCAGGATCTTGCCCTCGATGCCGCGTTCCCCGAAGCCCCCGGGCACCAGGATCGCGTCCAGTCCCTCCAGCTCCGGCAGCACCCCCGGGTCCGAACCCTCGAGCTTCTCGGAATCGATGTAGCGGATCCGCACCCGTGTGCCGGTGTGGATCCCGGCGTGGGTCAGGGCCTCGTTCACCGACTTGTAGGACTCGGTGAGATCGACGTACTTGCCGATCATGCCGACCGTTACCTCGGACTCGGGAAACTCCATCGCGTTGACCACGTGCTTCCAGTCCGAGAGATCCGCCTGCGGCACCTCGATCCGCAGCTTGCGCAGAACGATCTCGTCCAGTTTCTGCGAGTGCAGCCAGAGTGGAATCTTGTAGATGTTGTCGACGTCGACCGCCGAGATCACGGCCTTTTCCTCGACGTTCGTGAACAGAGCGATCTTCCGCCGCTCGCCCTCGGGCAGCGCCCGGGTGGAGCGGCACAGCAGCACGTCGGGCTGGATCCCGATCGAGCGCAGTTCCTTCACCGAGTGCTGGGTGGGCTTGGTCTTGATCTCCCCGGCGGCGGCGATGAAGGGCACCAGGGTCAGATGGATGAAGAGCACGCTCTCCCGACCCAGCTCCACGCCCATCTGGCGGATCGCCTCCAGGAACGGGAGGGATTCGATGTCGCCGACCGTGCCGCCGATCTCGACCAGCGCGATGTCGGCATCGGCCGCACCCGCGCGAATCGAACGCTTGATCTCGTCGGTGATGTGCGGAATCACCTGGACCGTGCCGCCGAGGTAGTCGCCGCGCCGTTCCTTGCGGATCACGCTCTCGTAGATCTGGCCGGTGGTGAAGTTGTTGGGGCGACCGGTGCGGATCCGCACGAAGCGCTCGTAGTGACCCAGGTCGAGGTCCGTCTCGGCGCCATCCTCGGTGACGAAGACTTCGCCGTGCTGGAACGGGCTCATGGTCCCCGGATCCACGTTGATGTAGGGATCCAGCTTGAGCAAGGTGACCTTGAGCCCCCGGGCCTCGAGGATGGCACCCAGCGACGCCGATGCAATGCCCTTGCCCAGAGACGAAACCACGCCTCCGGTGATGAATACGAAACGCGTCATGCGGGCACCCGTGATGGTACGGCCGGCCAGCCGGCCGGATCGCGTCAGGAGGTTACCAAAAAGCCCCGGGGCGCTCAATCGCGGTCCGCCCGGCGACGGCCGGTTCGGCCGCGTCAACGGGACCAGAGCACCGCGATCAGCTCGCCGTCCCGCTCGATCAGCGGCACCCGTGCCCGCCGCCAGGGGGGAATGCCGTGTTCCTGCATCAGGTTCTTGAGCGTGCGCCGCGTCCCGTCCGGCTGACGCAGCCATTCCCCGCCTTGTCGAAACCCGATCCGGACGCCCTCGGGATCGGCGATCCCGGCGTCCTGCAACTCCCGGCGGGTCAGCACCCGGCCGTCGGGAAGCTGCAGTTCCGCCGCCCCCCGGGGCCAGGCCAACCCCTGGTGCGGTGGCTCCGCCTCCCCGTCCTCCGCGGTGGCCAGCAGGTAGAGCGCGCCGCGATAGGTGCGCAGGCTGCGACCGTCCCAGTGCAGTGCGGGGCTCGCATCCGGCGCCGCCTCTTCGAGCTGCCGCAGGAACTCGAGCAGCCGCCGCCGGCGCGGGGGGTCGGCGCCCGCACGGGTGATGAAGCGGCGCAGCAGCCAGGGTCTTCGCGACGCGGGCTGACTCGAGAGCCCCCGCACATCGAGGCAGTTCGGACCGGGACCCCGGAGGCCGTCGAGCAGCGGGTCCAGCAGCCCGTCCAGGACGTCGGCCACCTCCGCCTGCAACCCGGCGGCGACCCCCAGCCTCCGCTCGACCGGAAAGCGCCCGGCGAGTCGGGGCATCACCTCACGGCGCAGGAAGTTGCGATCGAAGCGCAGGTCGGCGTTGGTCGGATCCTCCAGCCACCGGAGCCCGTGCGCCTGCGCGTAGGCGGCGATCGCGGCCCCGGGCACGCCGAGCAGCGGACGCGCCAGCCAGCACGGCCCGATGCGGCGCATCGACGGCATCGCGGCGAGACCGGCCGGACCGCTGCCCTTCAGGGCCGCGAGCAGGAAGGTCTCGGCCTGGTCGGTCGCGTGGTGCGCGGTCAGGATGCACTCGCCGGCGTTCGCCCCCTGCGCGAGCGCCCGGTAGCGCAGACGGCGCGCGGCCGCCTCGACGCCCTCGCCCGACTGCTCGGGCACCCGGATCTCAAGCACCCGGCACCGATAGCCGAGTTCGCCGGCAATGCGCCGGCAGTGCTCTGCCTGGGCATCCGCCAGCGGGTGCAGGCCATGGTGGACATGCAGCGGCAACGCGCGCCGCTCGGGATCGTGGCGCGCGAGCGCATGCAGCAGTACGGTCGAATCCCTGCCTCCGCTCAGTGCCACCCGCAGTTGATGGCTCCCGGAGTGTTCGCCAAGAAATGACCGCAGGGCCGTGTCGACCGGCTCAGGTCCCGGTTTCCTGGAAGGCGCCATAGTCCATCAGCCGACGGTAGCGCCGCTCCAGACGCTGGCCCGGATCGAGCCCGTCCAGTTCCTCGAGGGTCTCAAGCAGCGCGGACTTGATACGGCTCGCCATGGTCTCCGGCGCACGATGGGCACCGCCCAGGGGCTCTTCGATCACGCGGTCCACCAACCCCAGGTCCCGCAGCCGGCCGGAGGTGATTCCCAGGGCCTCCGCTGCCTCCGGTGCCTTTTCCGCGCTCTTCCACAGGATGGAAGCGCAGCCCTCCGGAGAGATCACCGAGTAGGTCGAGTACTGCAGCATCATCGTGGAATCACCGACCCCGATCGCCAGCGCGCCACCGGAACCGCCCTCTCCGATCACCGTCGCGATGATCGGCGTGTCCAGACGGGACATCACCATCAGGTTCCGCGCAATCGCCTCGCTCTGACCCCGCTCCTCGGCGCCCACGCCCGGATAGGCCCCGGGCGTATCGATGAAGGTCAGGATCGGCAGCCGGAAGCGTTCCGCCAGCTCCATCAGCCGCATGGCCTTGCGGTAGCCCTCGGGTCGCGGCATCCCGAAGTTGCGCTGGATCTTTTCCTTGGTCTGCCGCCCCTTCTGGTGCCCGATCAGCATCACCGGGCGTCCGTCCAGGCGCGCCGGACCGCCGACGATCGCGGCGTCGTCGGCGAAGGCGCGATCGCCACGCAGTTCGACGAATTCGGTGAAGATCTGCGGCACGTAGTCCAGCGTGTAGGGCCGGCGCGGGTGCCTCGACAGCTGGGCGATCTGCCAGGGCTTGAGCTTGCTGAAGATGTTCTCCGTCAACGCCAGACACTTTTCCTCGAGGCGCTGAATCTCTTCCTGGATGTTGACCTCGGCGTCGCCGCCGACGAAGCGAAGATCCTCGATCTTCGCCTCCAGCTCCGCGATCGGCTGTTCGAAATCGAGAAACTCCGGATTCATGCGACCTTCCGTATCTGCGCGTTCGACGCGCAGATTGTAGCGGATACATCCGCCAGCCGCTCCCGGCCGCCGCCTCCTGCGGCAGTGTCAGGAAGGTCCATAGAACAGCCGGATGCTACTCTCGGGACCCAGCGTCTCGTTCAGTCGACGCAGCAGCTGCTCATCGGGACAGAGCTGCCAGTCCTCCGGCAGCTGCAGATCGACCCAGGCATCCTCCCGCCGATAATGCAGACGCAGCCGACAGGATCCGGAGGGGCACTGCGTGATCACCTGATGCAGCGAACGCACCTGCTCCGAGCGCAGCGCCGCCAGGCTGAGGTCCAGCACCCGCGCCCACTCGGCCCGGGCCTCGTCCAGTGTCAGCACCCGCTGGGCACGCATCCGGATACCGCCCGCATAGTCGTCGAGCGCGACGCCGCCCTCGACGACGATCAGCGTGTCCGTGACCAGGTGCTCCTGGTACTGGCGATAGTCCTCGTTGAAGAGCACGACCTCGGCGCGGCCGGTCTGATCATCCAGGGTGACGATCGCCATCCGGCCGTTCTGCGTGTTGCGCAGCCGGATACCCACCACCAGCCCCGCGATGCGCGCCGTGTCCTGCCGCCGGCGCCGGGACGGCCCGTTGTCGGGCCGGCTCTCGAGCTGCGCGGCGAGCGCCTGCAGGGTCGTGCCGGTCAGACAGTGCAGCTCCTCCCGGTAGCGCGCGATCGGGTGGCCGGTCAGGTACAGCCCGAGCGTCTCCTTCTCGCCGCGGAGTCGCTCATCCTCGTCCATTTCGGGCAGGGTCTCGAATTCGGGGAGCACCGCGCTGGCGGGCTCGCCGAACAGGTCGACGACGCCGAGCTCCGCGTTGCGGCCCGCCTGTTCGGCGGCGCCAACCGCCAGGGGTATCGTGGCCAGCAGGGTGGCGCGGTTCGGCCCGATCCGGTCCAGCGCCCCGGCGCGGATCAGGGTCTCGAGGACCCGTTTGTTCAGCTTGCCCAGATCGACCCGCTGGCAGAGATCCACGAGGCTGTGAAACCCGGGTCCGTCATCCCTTGCGCGCAGCAGCGTATCGATCGCCGATTCGCCCACCCCCTTGATCGCGCCGAGGCCATAGACGATGGTCTGCGCATCCATCGCGGCGAAGCGGTAGGCGGACCGGTTGACGTCCGGCGGCACCACCTTCAGCCCGAGGCTGCGGCATTCGTCGATCAGCCCGACCACCTTGTCGGTGTTGTCCATGTCCGCCGACAGGACCGCCGCCATGAACGGTGCCGGGTAGTGGGCCTTCAGCCAGGCGGTCTGGTAGGCCAGCAGGGCATAGGCGGCCGAGTGCGACTTGTTGAAGCCGTAGCCCGCGAATTTCTCCATCAGGTCGAAGATGTAGGTGGCGGTCTTCTCGGGGACGCCCCGGCCGAGCGCTCCCTGGACGAAGATCTCCCGCTGCTTGGCCATCTCCTCTGGCTTCTTCTTGCCCATCGCCCGGCGCAGCAGGTCGGCGCCGCCCAGCGTGTAGTTGGCGAGCACCTGGGCGATCTGCATCACCTGTTCCTGGTACAGGATCACGCCGTAGGTGGGCTTCAGGATCGGCTCCAGATCCGGATGCGGGTACTCCACCCGGGCCCGGCCGTGCTTGCGATCGATGAAGTCGTCGACCATGCCCGACTGCAGCGGGCCGGGTCGGTACAGTGCCACCAGCGCGATCACATCCTCGAAGCTGTCCGGCTGGAGACGCCGGATCAGGTCCTTCATGCCGCCGGATTCGAGCTGGAACACGGCCGTGGTCTGGTGCGCCTGCAACAGCCGGAAGGCCGCCGGATCGTCCAGCGGGATGCGGTCGAGATCCACCACCCCGCCTCCCGGGAGTTCCCGGATCGCCTCCAGGGCCCAGTCGATGATGGTCAGCGTGCGCAGGCCGAGAAAGTCGAACTTGACCAGGCCGACCGCCTCCACGTCGTCCTTGTCGAAGTGGGTCACCAGGCTCCCGCCGCCCGGTTCACAGTACAGCGGCGAGAAGTCGGTCAGGGCCGAGGGCGCAATCACCACGCCCCCCGCGTGCTTGCCCGCGTTGCGGGTGAGCCCCTCGAGCTTCAGCGCCAGTTCGAGGATGCCGCGCACCTCCTCGTCCTCCTCGTGGAGCGCCTTGAGTTCCTCGCTCTCCTCCAGCGCGCGGGTCAGCGTCATGCCGAGTTCGAAGGGGATCAGCTTCGCGATGCGGTCGACGAAGCCGTACCCGTGGCCCAGCACACGACCGCAATCGCGCACCACCGCCTTCGCCGCCATGGTCCCGTGGGTGATGATCTGCGACACCCGGTCGCGGCCGTAGCGTTCCGCCACGTATTCGATCACCCGGTCCCGCCGGTCCATGCAGAAATCGATGTCGAAATCCGGCATCGACACCCGCTCAGGGTTAAGAAATCGCTCGAAGAGAAGATCATAACGCAATGGATCCAGATCGGTTATACCCAAGGCGTAGGCGACCAGCGAGCCGGCGCCGGAACCGCGCCCGGGACCCACGGGTATCTGATTGTCGCGGGCCCAGCGGATGAAGTCCGCGACGATCAGGAAATAGCCCGGAAAACCCATCTGGCAGATCACCTCGAGCTCGCGATCGAGCCGCGCGGTATATTCCGAATCCTCCGCGAAGCGATGCCGTTCGAGGCGTGCATCCAATCCTTCCCGCGCGCTGACCCGCAGGTGTTCCTCCACGGAGCGGCCATCCGGAATCGGAAAGTCCGGCAGCACCGACTGTCCCAGAGAGAGCTGCACGCTGCAGCGACGCGCGATCGCCACGCTGTTGGCAAGCGCCTCGGGTATATCCGCAAAGAGCTGGGCCATCTCTTCGGGGCTACGCAGGTATTGCTGGTCGCTGTACCGGCGCGGCCGCCGCGGGTCGGCCAGGACCACCCCGTCGTGGATGCACACGCGCGCCTCGTGCGCCTCGAAGTCCGACGCCTCCAGGAACCGCACGTCGTTCGTGGCCACCACCGGCAGGCCGAAGGCCTCGGCCGCCGCCAGCGCGGACGCGATCCATGCCTCCTCCCCCGGTCGCCCGGTCCGGGTGAGTTCAAGATAGAAGCGCTCCGGGAACAGGGCCAGCCAGGGGTCGAGCAGTTCCGGAGTCAGCGTGACGGGGCTGCCGGACCCCTTCGCGAAGATCCCGTCGGTGGTACCCGACAGGGCGATCAGCCCGTCCGTGCAACCATCGAGCCACTCGAGGTCCAGCCTTGGCACCCCTTTGTCCTGCCCCTCCTGCCAGGCCCGGCTGATCAGGCGGGTCAGGTGCCGGTAGCCCACACCGTTCTGAGCGAGCAGGGTCAGGCGCGCGAGCGAACCGTCCGGCCGGGTGTCACGCAGCAGCACGTCCGCCCCGACGATGGGCTGCACGCCCGCGCCGAGCGCCGCCTTGTAGAACTTCACCAGCCCGAAGAGGTTGCAGTGGTCGGTCAGCGCAATGGCCGGCATGCCGGCCTCGGCGGCCCGGCTGACCAGTGGCTTGAGCCGTACCAGGCCGTCTACCAGCGAGTACTCGGAATGGACCCTCAGGTGCACGAACCCGGTCATTGCCAAAACTCCACCACACTCGACGATGACGACCCCCTCCCCCGCCTGCGGGGGAGGGTCGGGGTGGGGGGTGCGGCGTCGGGCCCGACCCTCACCCCCGGCCCCCTTTACTCCGGGCATCCTGCCCTCCCCCCTTCGGGCCCGCCTGCGGCGGTTCGAAATGCGCTCCCGGCGGATTTGTCCGCAAGCGGGGGAGGAGGGAGATGCCCGACTTTCATACTAACGCCGAAGCACCTGCCACCGAATGGCACGCCGCGCCCAGCCGACCGCTCCGGCGCGGTACACTAACACAGCATCCGATCAAAACCCGTCGGGGTTCGTCATGTCCACTCCTCCACTCCGCTGTGCAGTCGTCGGCGTCGGCCACCTGGGAAAATGGCACGCCGCCAAGTACGCGCAACTCCCGGACACCGAGCTGGTCGCGGTGGTCGACAGCAACGCGGCCACCGCCCGCGAGATCGCCACGAGGCATCACTGCGAGCCGGTGCTCGACCATCGCGCCCTGCTCGGAAGGGTCGATGCGGTGAGCATCGCCGCACCGACGACGCTGCACTACGCGATTGCCCGGGATTTCCTCGACGTCGGCTGCCACGTGCTGGTGGAAAAGCCGATCACCACCACCATCGAGGAGGCGGAGGCGCTGAACCAGCTTGCGCAGGACCGGGGCGTGGTCCTGCAGGTCGGACACCTCGAACGCTTCAACACGGCCCTTCGGCGGCTGCTGGAGGAACCGCTCGAGCCACGCTTCATCGAATCGCACCGACTGGCCCCGTTCACGCCAAGGGCCACGGACGTCTCAGTGGTGCTGGACCTGATGATCCACGACATCGACATCATCCTCACGCTGGTGAACGCGCCCCTGACCGATGTCCGCGCCTCGGGTGCGCAGATACTGACCGGTGACATCGACATCGCAAATGCGCGCCTCGAGTTTGCCGGTGGCTGCGTCGCCAACGTCACCTCCAGCCGGGTCAGCACCCGCTCGGAGCGGCGCATGCGCATCTTCCAGCCGCACGGCTATGCCTCCATCGACTTCCAGAACCGGACGCTGGCGCTGCATCACATGGGAGACGACGACCCGGATACCGGCGTACCCGAGATTCAGAGCGAGGAACTGATCTTCGGTGATGCCGATGCCCTGCTCGCCGAGATCCAGGCCTTTGTCGCCGCCGCGAGAGGCGAACAGCCGGTGATCGTCGACGGTCGGGCGGGACAACGCGCCCTGGAGACCGCGGCCAGGATCACCGACCTGGTGCACTCCAACCTGAACGTGGTCACCAGGACCGAAGGCCCACAGCCGGGGAGAGCCGAAGCATGATTCCAATGGTCGACCTGAAGCGGCAGTATCAGGACCTGCGTGGCGAGATCGATGCGGCCGTCACCGAGGTTCTCGAGAGCACGCGGTTCATTCTGGGCCCCAACGTCCACGCCCTGGAGTCCGAGCTCGCGGAATACCTGGGAGTCACCCACGCGATCAGCTGCGCGTCGGGCACCGATGCATTGCATCTGGCGCTGCGCGCGGCCGACCTGGGGCCCGGGGACGAGGTGATCACCACGCCGTTCACCTTCATTGCCACCGCGGAGGCGATCCGGTACGTGGGAGCGGAGCCGGTCTTCGTCGACATCGATCCGCGCACATTCAATATCGACCCCGAGGCGGTGGCGCGGGCCATCACGCCGCGCACGCGCGCGATCCTTCCCGTGCACCTGTTCGGGCAGCCGGCGGACATGCCGGCACTGACCCGGCTCGCGGAGGATCACCTGCTGCTGCTGATCGAGGACTGCGCGCAGTCGTTCGGCGCACACATCGACGGAGTCCAGACCGGCAGCGCGACCGCCTTCGGCTGTTTCAGTTTCTTCCCCAGCAAGAACCTCGGCGGTTTCGGTGACGGAGGCCTGATCACCACCAACTGCACCCCGGCCGCGGAGCGGCTGCTGAAGCTGCGCAATCACGGCTCCAGGGTCCGCTACCATCACGACGAGATCGGCTACAACTCCCGGCTCGACGAGATCCAGGCGGCCATCCTGCGGGTGAAGCTGAAGCGCATCGACGCATTCAACCAGGCGCGCCGGCGCGTCGCGGCCCGCTACGCCGAGGCGCTCGCGGACGTGGCGGTGGAGACCCCGTTCGAGGATGGCATCGGACTCCACGTGTACCATCAGTACACCGTGCTCACCGAGCGCCGCGAGGCGGTGATGGCGGCGCTGCAGGAGGCCGACATCGGGCACGCGATCTACTACCCGATACCGCTGCACCGTCAGGCCGCGTTCGACAGCCGCGACGCCCCACCGCCGGACCTGCCTGTGGCCGAGTCGGTCGCAGCGCGCTGTCTCTCGCTGCCGGTCTTTCCGGAGCTGGAGGATGCCCAGGTCGACTTCATTGCCGAACGCATCCGCGGCGCCCTTGCCTGAACGGCACGCGACCGCCACGGAGCACCCCGTGCACCCGCGGGGCGAAGGCACCGTCCCGAGGCCCTGATGCCGAACCCGCATGTCGTCGTCTGCGCCGGTGAAAGCTCCGGCGACAACCTGGCCGCCGGCATGGTGCGGTCCCTGAGCGCCCGCCGGCCCGATCTGCATTTCACGGGCATGGGCGGCGAGCGGATGCGGGCTGCCGGGGTGGAGACACTGATCGATGTCTCCGAGGTCGCGGTGATGGGCCTGTGGGACGTGATCACTCAGTACAACCGCCTGCGCGCGCTTCTGCGCCGCATGCAGCGGCATCTCGAGGAGACGCGGCCAGACCTGCTGGTGCTCGTCGACTACGTGGAATTCAACCTGCGCCTGGGCGCGCATGCACGCGGGCTCGGGATCCCCGTGCTGTTCTACGTGAGTCCCCAGATCTGGGCCTGGCGTCAGAAACGGATCCACCGGATCCGGCGCAGCGTGGACGCGATGGCCGTGCTGTTCCCCTTCGAGACCCGGATCTACGAGGAACACGGGATTCCCGTCCGCTACGTCGGCAATCCCCTGGTGGACCGGATGGCTGCCCCGATCGGTGACCTTCGCCGGGAACTCGACGTGGCGGCCGGAGGCCGGCTGCTGGGGCTGCTGCCGGGCTCGCGGCGGGGGGAAATCCGGCGCCACTGGCCTGTCATGGTCGCCACCGCACGCTGCCTGCAGCACCGGCGTGAAGACCTGCAGTTCGTGGTGCCGCTGGCCCCGGGCATCGACCGTGATGCCCTGGAGGCCCTGGCACCGAGCGACGGGCTGCCGGTGACGCTGCTCAGTGGTCCCGACCGTGCCCGCGAGGTGATGGCCGCGAGCGACCTGCTGCTGATCAGTTCCGGCACCGCTACCCTGGAGGCCGCGTTGCTGCAGACACCGATGATAGTGATCTATCGCATGGCGCCGCTCAGCTATGCGCTGTTCTCGCGATTGGTCCGCGTTCCCCACGTCGCGCTCGCCAATATCGTCGGGGGAGCGCGCCTGGTTCCCGAGCGACTGCAGCGCTCCGCCAATCCTGCCGCGCTGTGTCGCGAGGCCCTGGGCCTGCTGGAGGATCCGGCGAGGCTCGCGGCAATGCGCGACGCGCTCCGCCAGGTGCGCGAACGCCTCGGCCCTGGCGGGGCCGACGAGCGCGCGGCGGATGCCGCACTGGAGCTGCTGGAGACCGGGCGCCTCCCCTCCCCAACCGTCTCCCGCAAGTAGGGGCGGGGAATCTGATCCTGCAGTTTGGGATGCCTCCCCCGCAAGCGGGCGGGCGCGATATCACGCTTCGGCGCAACCGATCGCAGGTCTGATCGGTGCGTTCCGCCTTATTGCGAGTGCACGAACGGGAAGATGTCGGTGATACCCAGCGCGTCGGTGATCACCAGCAGGAGCACGATGAACAGAGCCACGCCCAGCAGGCCGGCCCCGGCCGGCAACTCCTCCAGCCGCTCGCTGAGCATCCGGATCTCCGCGTCCGTCATCCGCGCGATGCGTTCGGCTGCCGCCTCCGGATGCACCCCCAGTGTCTGGAGCTGCTCACGGACCTCTTCGCGTTCCAGCTGTGCCAGCAGGCGCTCGCGATCCAGCGCAGACCGTTCCGCCTCGATCAGGGAGCCGGTCCCCAGCATGGAGGCGTGGATCGGAGTCGTAGCCGTTGCAAACAGGGCGAGCGCGCAGAGAAGGGCCAGGATACGCTTCGAAAATGAAGGCTCAGACATCGGTCGAAGGACCTCCGTTTATGCGTTGAACCGCAACCATAACACGGTGGCCCGGCTGTCGGATATCAGTCCGGAAGGTCGCTGTGGCGGCGCCCGCGTCGCGGGTAACGGCTGATCGATCGCACGACCTCGCCGTAGGGAATCGCATCGAGCCCGCCCGGTGCCTGTTCCAGCCGTTGCAGGCTGCCGTCAACGTCATCCGGCAGTGCCGTTCCGGACAGCCGGGCCAGCGCCTCCAGCCCGCCGCACTCCAACCGGACCCACTTGCCGTGCGACAGCTCCTGCCCCGCATGGGTGACCCCAAGAGCGAACACGGCCTTTTCCACCAGTGTCTGCAGGATCTTCCCGCAACGAGCGTGGCCCGGGCGCGAGAGACAGCTGATCTTCTCGCGCTCCGCGATCAGCACGCGCTGCGATCGGCTGCAGCCAGCGCAGCCGAGCCGGATCGCCCGGGAGAAGTGGCAGTGCTGGGGATCGTAACCCCCGTAGATTTCCTCGAACTCCGTGTCGTCCATGCCGTCCTCAAATCCCGGCAAATTTGGGCTGCGACCGGGCGCCCCTGGATCTTCTCACAAATGCGAGCCCTCGCTCCCGGGCGGACGCCCGGCTCGCGATCAGCGCACGGCACCCCTCTCGGCGCTGCACTCGTAGGAGCGGCTTCCAGCCGCGATATCCCGGGGCCGGATCCCGGTGCCGGATCGCCGCGATGCATCGCGGTGCCGGATCGCGGCTGGAAGCCGCTCCTACGAGGGATGATAGGTCTGTTGGGGCCCCGGCCCTACGGGCCGCTCTCGCGCGGGGTGCTGTCGGTTTGTGGGAGCGGCCTCCTGGCCGCGATGGCCCTGGGCACCCAACCCAACGCCGGATCGCGGCTGGAAGCCGCTCCTACGGGACGCTCTCGCGCGGGGTGCTGTCGGTTCGTGGGAGCGGCCTCCTGGCCGCGATGGCCCTGGGCACCCAACCCAACGCCGGATCGCGGCTGGAAGCCGCTCCTACGGGCCACTCTCGCGCGGGGTGCTGTCGGTTTGTGGGAGCGGCCTCCTGGCCGCGATGGCCGTGGGCACCCAACCCAACGCCGGATTGCGGCTGGAAGCCGCTCCTACGGCGCCGTCGGGGCAGGGGTGCATCTTTCTCTGCCTTGTCGCTGCATGGAGGCGCAATGCGCCGAGACCTGCCTGGGTGTTCGCCCCGGTTCGCTACGGGCACCCGGGTCCGACAGGCTGCTAGACTGAGAACAGCGGCCACCACTCGCCGGCGAATCCTCACCGCGTGCTTCCCGGCCGCCCCGGGACGCGCTCCGCGGCGACACGGCCAGGAGCGCAGCAACCATCAGAGACGGGAGACAGGATTGCGAGGCTGGTTCCGGACACCACTGGCGGTAAAGCTGTTCCTGGGTCTGGTGCTGATCCAGGGGGTCACCGCCCTGCTGCTGTACGCCTGGTGGCGCAGCGGCTCCGCCGACGCGGCGATCACCTTCGGTGCGCTGGCGGTCGCCTCGGCGCTGTTTGCCGCGCTATGGCTCGCGTCCCTGGCCCGCGGTCACAGTGCCGAGTCCGTGCTGCGTGCCGAGGCCGATCTTGCCCGGGAGCGCGAACGGCAGCGACGGCTGACCGCCGAGGAGCGTGCGCGCACGGTCGAGCGCGCGCGCAAGCAGGTGAAGCGGGAGACCCAGCGGGTCAGGAACCGATCGAGCGTCAAGCTCTACGGCGGCTTCGCCGGAATCGCGGCTCTCGGCGCACTGCTGCTGCTGACCCAGTTCCTGTCGCTCGGCGTGCTGCTGATCAGCTCCTCCGGGGGAGCGATTGCCGGCTATCTGCTCAGGATCCGCCAGGAGTCGCGGCGCCAGAACCGGCTCGCAGGCGGGGACCGGCCGCAACTGGTCCCGGCGACCCGCGTCCTCGGAGGGCCGGACGACACCGGTAACGGTGCCGGGCCCGCCAGTGACGGAGACACCCGCCAGTGATCTTCAGCACGCCGATCGCTCTCGAGGACTTCGCCCGGCGCTTTCGGGAACGGGTTCCGGCCGTAGATGACTGGTCGCTCCGCATTGCCGACGTCGTGTCGGAGACGCTATCCGTACGCCGGGACGTGGTCGAGCCGGTCCAGCTGGCGCGGGATACGGGTGCGATGATCACGGTGTCGGAAGGCGGCGCCCTGGGCTATGCAGCGACCAGCGACCTCTCCCGGTCGGGACTCGCGCAGGCCACGGAGCGCGCTCGCGAGTGGGCCCTCCGGGCCGCGCCGCTGCGTCTCTTCCCGCCCCCTGCACTCGGACCCTCCGGCATTCGGGATGAATGGCAGGCCCCGGTACTGCAGCCCTGGACGGAGATGGACACGCCGGCCAAGCTGCGACTGCTGCAGGAGCTGGCCCGGCGCATGAAGATCCACGATGACATCGTGGACTGGTCGGCGAGCCTCGGATTCCAGCGGCGGCAGACTCTGCTGGTGAATGCACAGGGCGCCGAAATCGGGCAGACGCAGCACGTCCTGGTGCCCATGCTGCGCGCAGTGGCAAACCGCGGCGGAGAGACCCAGATCCGCAGCTTCGGCGCCGATCTCGGCGGACAGGGCGGCCTCGAGCGGCTGGACACGCTGGCACTCGCGGCCCAGCCCGAGCGCGTGGCCGGCGACGCACTGGCCCTGCTGGACGCGGCCGAGTGCCCCGCCGGCATCATGGACCTGGTGCTGATGCCCGGGCAGATGACGTTGCAGATCCACGAGAGCATCGGGCACCCGCTGGAGCTGGACCGGATCCTGGGCGACGAACGCAATTACGCCGGCACGAGCTTCGTGACACCGGCGATGTTCGGGACCTACCGCTACGGATCGGAACTCCTGAACGTTACCTTCGACCCCGGGGTAGCCGGGGAGCTCGCCTCCTTTGCCTACGACGACGAGGGCACCCGGGCCAGGCGCCACTGGCTGATCCGGGACGGCCTGCTGCTGCGCGGGCTGGGCGGGGCGACATCGCAGGACCGGTCCGGGCTGCCGGGTGTCGCCTGCGCCCGGGCCAGCTCCTGGAACCGCCCCCCGATCGACCGCATGGCGAACCTGAACCTCGAACCGGGCCACAGCAGCCTGGACGAACTGATCCGGGGAGTCGAGCACGGCGTGCTGATGGATACCAACCGTTCCTGGTCCATCGACGACTCGCGCAACAAGTTCCAGTTCGGCTGCGAGCTCGGCTGGCGTATCGTCGAGGGCGAAGTGCGGGGACTGGTCCGCAATCCCGGATACCGCGGCATCTCCTCCGCCTTCTGGCGCAGCCTGGCCGCGGTCGGCGACCGCGACAGTCTCGGCGTGATGGGTGTGGGGACCTGCGGGAAGGGTGAACCGAACCAGATGATCGCCGTCGGGCACGCCTCGCCACCCTGCCTCTTCCGTGACGTGGCCGTTTTCGGCGGAAGTGGCTCCTGATGCGCAGGACCCTGGAACAGGCCGCCGATCTGCTGCAAGGGCTGATGCAGCCGGGTGAGGCCTTCAGCGCCTACTTCGAGGGCGAAGACTCCGATTTCGCACGACTGAACGGCAACCGGATCCGGCAGGCGGGCAACGTGCTGCAGCGCCGCCTCACGCTGGACCTGATGATCGACGGGCGCCATGCCGAGGCCGAGTTCCCGCTCACCGGCGACCCGGATGTCGATGCCGCTCAGCTGCGCGCGGCGACCGCCGGACTGCGCGCCCTGATACCACACCTGCCATCGGATCCCTACCACGCCTGCGCCGGACCCGGCACGCCGGACGAGGACCTCCGGCCAGGCCGGCTTCCAGGCAGAGCGGAACTCCTTGAGGTGTTGACCGGGACCGCCGAGGGCCTGGATCTGGTGGGGCACTGTGCCAGCGGGCGACTGTGCCGGGGCTTCGCCGGCTCCGCGGGTCAATGGCACTGGTTCGAGACCGAGCGCTTCAGTCTCGACTGGAGCCTCTACCACCGGGCGGACAAGGCGGTGAAGGGGCGTTATGCGGGGCGCGAGTGGGACCCGGAGGCCCTGGCCTCAAGGGTCAGGGGCACGCGCGATCAGCTGGAGATCATGGCCAGGACGCCGGTGCGTCCCGAACCCGGCCGCTATCGGGTCTTTCTTGCTCCGGCCGCGCTGGCGGAGATCCTCTCCGTGGTCGCCTGGCAGGGTTTCGGGGTGCGGGCGGCGCGCACGCGCCAGACACCCCTGCTCCGTCTCGTGGACGGCGATGCGGAACTGCATGCGCAGGTGAGTCTGGACGAGCACCTGGCCGGCGGCCAGGCGCCGCGCTTCGGCCCCGAGGGTTTCGCGCTGCCCGACCGGGTGGCGCTGATCAGGGACGGCCGACACGCCGGCTGCCTCGCGGATTCCCGCTCCGCCCGCGAATACGGTGTACCCGTGAACGCGGCGGCAGAGCGGCCGCGCAGCCTGGAGATGGCACCGGGCACACTCGCCATGGACGACGCCGTTCGCGCCGTGGGCGACGGCCTGCTTATAGCCGATCTCTGGTACGGCAATCTCTCGGACCGCGCCCGGTGCGCTGTGACGGGCATGACCCGGTATGCGTGCCTGCAGGTGGCCGACGGGATCCCGGTCGCGCCGGTGGATCCGATGCGCTTCGATGTCAGCCTGTACCAGCTGCTGGGCCCGGACCTGCTCGGTCTGACCCGCGAACGTGAAACGTTGGTGGACACCGGCACCTATGGCCAGCGTTCCACCGCCAGCGCACTGCTGCCCGGTGCGCTGGTCCGGGATTTCCCGCTGACGCTTTAAGCGCCTTCCGCCCGGAGCTCGGCTCACATGGGCGGGTGATGATGCCGGGGACGTAGCGGCGTGTGCGGGAACCGGACCGGTCCGTTGCGCATCAGCATTTCCGCCGACGAACGCAGGTCGTGGCTGAAGCGTATCCACACCCCGTCGGGCAGGCAGCGGGTGACCATCCCGAACAGCCGGCATCCGCCCGCGCGGGAGCACGGTTCGGGAAAGATGATCTCGACCGACTGGCCCGAGACCGGGCCGGTGTGCTCGATGAAGACGCCGCTGCGGCACAGCCTGCGGGTCTGCGCCCGGATCGGCGACCCGTCACCCGTATCCAGCAGCACGTTTGCGCGCACAAAGATGCAATCGTCATCATGTTGGCTCATGGTGCCTCCTCCGTATTCCCGCGGGAACACGAATCAGTGCGCTCTTGGCGGCGCATCCGTGAACCCCTGATCCAGCGTTTCCCTAAGGTCCTCGCTCCCTGCGATGACGAATGGGTCAGCCTTCCTCTGATGCTAGGACACCACGGGCCGAACAGTAAGACAGTCGAGCACCTAGGTAGAAATACCCACCCTGGCGGGCTGTCCCGGTTCCGGGCTCACTGCCTGTCGGATTCCGCAGGTGGGACCGCGGGCGAAGGCCGCTGCGCAGGCTCCACTCGCGGCGGGAAACCGCGCTGGTCAAGGGTCTCGCGGTAATCCTTCAGTGCCCAGAGCACCGAGGGGAAGGCGATGTCCTGGTAGGGGATCTCGTCGAAACGGAACAGGCCCACCTCCAGCGACTCCGGTCCCGGCTCCACCCGCGCGTGGCTCAGACGGGCGCGATAGATCAGCTGGACCTGGCTGATCCGCGTGATCGAGTAGACCGCGAGCAGCTGATCGATCTCCAGCGCCGCGCGCGCCTCCTCCCAGGCCTCCCGGACCGCTCCCGCCTCCGGGCTCTCGCCGAGTTCCAGATAGCCCGCGGGCAGCGTCCAGAATCCCGTGCGGGGCGGAATCGCGCGACGGCACAACAGGATGCGATCCTCCCAGCCGGCCACCACACCGACCACGATGCGGGGGTTCTCGTACTGAATGAACCCGCAGGTATCGCACACGAGGCGCCTGCGATCATCGCCATCGGGCACTCGCCGGCTGAAGTTGTCAGGATCGTCCGCTTGGCTCTCGCTCATCGGCTTTTGCACCGTCGTTCCGCTGGCTCTGCCCGGAGACCGAAGTCGCCATCAGGACAGCGCCGTCACCAGTCTGCGCTGGAAATCCAGCCCTGCCTGCACCTGTTCCAGCGTGATGAACTCGTCCGGCTGGTGGGCCTGGTCGATGGACCCCGGACCACAGATCACGCTGGGCAGCCCGGATCTCTGGAACAGGCCGGCCTCGGTGGCGAAGGGCACCCGCGCGGTAGTATCCACGCCAGCCAGCCTGCATGCCAGTTCCAGCGCCGGGTTGGCGTGTTCGTGCGCGAGCGGCGGCGCCTCGACACGCAGCTCGGTCGCGACCCCGGAGTCCGGCGCAATGTTCCGAAGTCCCGGTGTGACGCGTTCGTCGCAGTGACGCCGGAAGTCCTGCAGGATCGGCTCGGGCGGGTCCTCCGCGATTGCCCGAATGTCCCAGTCGAAGTGGCACTCGCGAGCGATGATGTTGACCGCCGTGCCGCCGTGCACGGTCCCCACGTGAATCGTGGTCTGGGGCGGCTCGATGCCGGGCGCGAATGGCCCGTCGACGGCCCGTCGACGGGCAAGGCCGTCGAGATGGGCAATCAGGTGCGCGGCGGTGGTCACCGCGCTCACGCCCCGGTGCGTCTGGCTCGAGTGCGCCTCGTGCCCGGTGACGATCGTGCGCAGCACCGCGATGCCCTTGTGCGCACTGACCACACGCATTCCGGTAGGCTCGCCGACGATGACCGCAGCCGGTGTCGGGAGCCGCGCCAGGACTGCATCGATCAGGCGCGGCGCGCCCTGGCAGCCGACCTCCTCGTCGTAGCTGAAGGCAAGGTGGACCGGCCGTTTCAGATCCCGCATACCGGGCACCAGCGCCAGCGCGATCGCCAGGAAGCTCTTCATGTCGCAGGTGCCGCGCCCGTAAAGGCGCCCGTGACGCTCGACCACGCGGAACGGATCAGTGGTCCAGCGCTGTCCGTCCACCGGCACCACATCCGTATGGCCGGACAGGACGACGCCGCCCGGAACGGACGGACCCACGGTTGCGAGCAGGTTCGCTTTCTGGCCGTCGTCGCTGGCGACGATGTGGGACGCGACGCCGTGCCGCGAGAGCCAGTGCCGGACGAAGTCGATCAGTTCCAGGTTGGAGTTGCGCGAGACGGTATCGAAGGCCACCAGGCGCTCGATCATCTCGCGCACTTCTGCGAGCCCCGGCATCATCGCATGAGCCCGGGAGGCTGCCATGGGCACTGATGCATGTTCATGAAGGACACGATACCGCATCCGGCTTCCCAGCCCCCTACAAGCGGGAAGGGAGATCTTCGTTGCAGCGGGTGGCGGGGTGCCATACCCATCGACGTCAAAGTCGCGCGCCGCTCTGCCCTCTCCCGCTCCCCTCTCCCGCTTGCGGACCGATCCGCCGCGAGCGGGGGAGGAGGGAGCCCTTCATCCTTCCGGGCAGGGCATGCCCGACCCACGCATTCCATCCCCTGGTCTGCTAATCTCCCATGGCACGGATCCGGGTCGGCCGCAACGGTCGGCCTGTGGCTTTTGCAGCGGCCCGAGGAGAGCGCGGGTTGCATTCCAGCTTCCACGCACAGGGTTTCAAGGAGACGGATCACTGCCATGCTCGAAATCAGGATTCACGGCCGCGGCGGACAGGGGAACGTGGTTGCAGCCTACCTGCTCGCGGCCGCCGCCATCGACGGTGGGCGCTACGCGCAGGCCTTCCCGGCATTCGGCGCCGAACGCCGGGGGGCGCCGGTGGCGGCCTTCGTGCGGATCGACGAACAGCCGATCCGGCGTCGCTGCCAGGTGCGCGAACCGCTGTTCCTGATCATTCAGGACCCGGCGCTGATGGAGGTTCCGGGGACGCTGAACGGGCTGCAGGCGACAGGAACGGTACTGGTCGACGGATCCGAGGCGAATGTGGACGACAGCGGTGACAACGAGATCATCGCGATGCCGGCCACGCGCCTCGCAATGGAGCACATCGGCCGGCCGGTCCCCAACACCGCGCTGCTGGCCGCATTCATCACACTCACCGGACTGATGCCCCTTTCCGGGCTGATCGATGCCCTCGCGGAGCGCTTCAAGGGGCCGGTACTGGAGAAGAACCAGTCACTGGTCGAGGCGGCCGCAGAGACCGTCGAGGCCGGACGGTGGCGGGAGGTAGCACATGGCGCTGGCGCTTGAAGGTTCCCAGGCCCTGGCCCGCACGGTGGCCCTGTGCCGTCCGCAGGTCGTGGCGGCCTACCCCATTACTCCCCAGACCCATATCGTCGAGGGCATTGCGAAGCTGGTGGCCGACGGCCAGCTCGCCTGCGAGATGGTCAGCGTGGAGAGTGAGCACTCCGCGGCCTCGGTGGCGCTGGGCGCCGCCGCGGCAGGCTCCCGGGCCTACACGGCCAGCGCTTCGCAGGGCATCCTGCTGATGGCGGAGGTGCTGTACGACATCTCGGGACTGCGCATCCCCCTGGTGATGACCTGCGCCAACCGCGCGCTGTCCGGACCCCTGAACATCTGGAACGACCAGCAGGACTCGATGTCCATGCGCGACTCGGGCTGGATCCAGCTGTATTGCGCGACCAACCAGGAGGCGGTGGATACCACGGTGCAGGCCTTCCGCATCGCCGAACGCTGCGAAATCCCGGTGATGGTCTGCGTGGACGGATTCACCCTGACCCACACGCTGGAGCCGCTGGAGCTCCCCACCGCGGAACAGGTGGACGGATTCCTGCCCGCCTACGCCTTCCGGCACGGCCTCGACCCGGCCGAACCCCGCAGCCTGGGCACCCTGGTCGGGCCGGAGCACTTCAGCGAGGTGCGTCACGCGCACCACCAGGCGATGATGAACGCACAGGCAGAGATTGAGCAGGCCGACGCGGACTGGGCGGCCGTGGTCGGTCGACACTGCGGCGGCCTGGTCGAGGCGCGGGGCGATCCCGAGGCACGGCTGGGCATCCTGACACTGGGATCGGTGCTGGGAACGCTCGAGGACGCGATGGATTCAGACCCCGAGCTGCCGCGCGCCCGGTTCATCAAGCTGCGGAGCTTTCGCCCGTTCCCCGCCGAGGCGCTGCGGCAGGCCTGCGAGGGACTGGACCACCTGATCGTGCTGGAGCGGGCACTTTCACCCGGAGCCGGCGGCATCGTTGGACCGGAGGTGCAGACCGCGCTGATCGAGATGGCCGAACCGCCGCGCGTGCACAATTATGCGGCGGGTCTCGGCGGACGGGATCTGTCCCTCGACCTGTATTCGCGCATCGTGCAGGCGGCGTTCGGCGCGGAGCGGCCGCGGGAGTTCGCGATCATCGACGCGGATCCGGAACTACTGCCCGAATCGGACCGCTAATGGGCCCCGCGTGGTCAGCCAGCCCGCTCCATCTCTGCGAGGAATCACCATGAACGAACAGCCCCTGCACCATCTCGATACCCTCCGCGCCCGCCAACCTCGCTTCCGGGGGCTGGAGTCCGGGCATCGCGCCTGCCAGGGCTGCGGCGAGGCGCTGGCGGCACGGCTCACCACCGAGGCGGCCGGCCCGGACGTGGTCGTTGCCAACGCCACCGGCTGTCTGGAGGTCTTCACGACACCGTGGCCCCAGTCGGCCTGGCGGCTCCCCTGGATCCACTCCGTATTCGGCAACACCGCCGCGGTCGCGGCGGGTATGGAGGCCGCCCTGAAGCAGCAGGGCCGGGCGACGCAGGTCCTGGCCTTCGCCGGGGATGGCGGCACCTTCGACATCGGCTTCCAGGCCCTCTCCGGCATGATGGAGCGCGGCCATGACGTGCTGTTTGTCTGCTTCGACAATGAGGCCTACATGAACACCGGGGTACAGCGTTCGGGGTCGACGCCCCACGCCGCGATGACCACTACCTCGCCCCCTGGCGAGCTGCGCATGGGCAAGCGGCACATGAAGAAGGACATCCTGTCGATCATCGCCGCCCACCACATCCCCTACGCCGCCACTGCCTCGGTGGCCTACCCGTCCGACCTGCGCAAGAAGGTGCGGCGGGCCATGGATACCGAGGGCGCGAGCTTCCTGCAGATCCACTCGCCCTGCCCCCTGGGCTGGGGCCACGACGGCGCGAAGACCATCGAGGTCGCCCGTCTCGCGGTGCAGACGGGGCTGTTTCCGGTAATCGAGATGGAACGCGGCGAACTGATCGGGACGCTGCCCATCCGGGACCCCCGGCCGGTGTCCGACTACCTGAAGCTGCAGAACCGCTTTCGACACCTGTTCGCCTCCGAATACCGGGCGCGCAAGGAGCTCGAACACCTGCAGGCCATCGCGAACCGCAACATCGAGCGGTTCGAGCTGCGCGGGGTCGGATCGGAGTCCTATGACACCGAAGGAGCGGATACCGTGCACCGCGGCGGTGATCGCTGGGCCTGATAGCCACCCGTCGCCTGCTACCCGCAACGCCTCCACGATCCGTCTCATCGATTGAAGTGAGCCTGACATGATCCAGATTCCACCCGGCGCATTCGCCCGACCCGGAACCTCCCTCGAATTCAAGACCGGAACCTGGCGCGCGGAGCGGCCAGTCCATCAGCGCCGGGCCGCGCCCTGCCATTCGGCCTGTCCCGCCGGGGAGGACGCGCAGGCGTATCTCGCCAAGGTGGAACTCGGCGACATGCGCGGCGCCTGGGAGACCGTGGTCGCCGCCAACCCGCTGCCGGCGATCACCGGCCGGGTGTGTCACCATCCCTGCGAGTCCGCCTGCAACCGGGCCCATTACGACGAGTCGATCACGATCCACGGTGTCGAGCGCTTTCTCGGCGACGAGGCCCTGCGCCAGGGATGGAGCTATCCGGTACCGATCCCCAGTGCCGAGGCGCCGCGCATGGCGGTCGTGGGCTCGGGACCGGCGGGGCTCGCGGCGGCCTACCACCTGTTGCGGGGCGGCTGCCGCGTCACGCTGATCGAGGCCATGCCGGCCGCCGGCGGTACCGTGCGCACGGCGATTCCCCATTACCGGCTGCCGCCCGAGATCCTGGAACAGGAGCTGGACCATATGCTGGCCCTGCCCGGTCTCGACTTCCGTCTGCGCACTCAGCTCGGGCGTGACGTCTCGCTGGATGAACTGCGCGCCGATCACGAGGCCGTGTTCCTCGGCCCCGGACGCCGCAAGGGACGCGAGTGGAGCGCGGACTTCGCGGTTCCCGGAAACCTGCGCACCGGGCTGCAACTGCTGGAGGCCTGGGTTGCGGGGGGCACACTTCCCGAGCAGCCGAGGTCGGTGGCGATCGTCGGCGGCGGCAATACCGCGGTGGACCTCGCAAGGGTACTGCGGCGCGAGGGTGTCGAGCAGGTGCACCTGATCAGTCACCAGCGCATCCCGGCGCCCGGCGTGCCCAGCGAAGACGCGATGCGTGCGACCTACCGCGAGGTATCGCAGGCACTGGAGGAAGGCGTGACCATCCACGAGCACCGCGGCGTGCGCCGGCTGATCCTGCGCGGCGAGCGGGTGGTGGGGATGGAACTGGTACACATGAAGAAGCTGGAGGACGCCGGCGGGCGCCTGCGGCGGGTGGCCTTCGAGGGCACCGAGACGGTACTGCACGTCGATCAGGTGATTCCGGCGATTGGTCAGGATGTCGACGGCGTGGGCTTCGAGTCCCTTGTCCGGCGCGGCTACATGGAGGTCGAGCCCTGGTGGGGTACCGTCAACGGCCAGTCGGGGATCTTTAGCGGCGGAGACGCGCGCAGCGATCACGGCACGGTGAGCGAGGCGGTCGGCGACGGACGCCGTGCCGCAGCCGCAATGCTGCGCTACCGCGCGGGAAAGCAACTCGAACCCGGGGCCCCGCCGGAACCGATCCCCTATTCCGACCTCAATCTCAGCTATTTCGAGACCGCGCCGGCGTCGAAGGAGCCGGTCCTGCCGCCCGAGCAGCGTCTTGGGCTGGAGGAGATCGAGGGCGGCCTGCAGGCCAATGCCGTGCGGCACGAGGCGCACCGCTGCCTGTCCTGCGGAGACTGCCTCGCCTGCGACAACTGCTGGACGCTCTGCCCGGACCAGTCGGTGCTGAAGACGCGCGAGGTCGCCGCCGACGGCAGCCACTACGTCTTCGACTACGACTACTGCAAGGGCTGCGGCATCTGCGCCCACGAGTGCCCGACCGGCTATATCCGCATGATCCCGGAGTGACACGGGACCCGCGAGCGCCAGCCGATGTTGCTGGTCCCGGAGGCGTCGAGCACGCCGTCCGGCGCGGTGCGAATCATCGATCTGGTACACCAGGGCTACGTGCAGATCGCGCCCTGAAGACCGCAAGCGATCCCCTGACGTGAAGACCCCTGCCCCGGGCGACCTGCTGCGGCGGATGTGGGCGTTCCTGGTCGGCCTGTCGCTGCTCGCCCTCCCGTTTCTGCTGCTGATCCCGCTCGGCGTCCTGTGGCTGTGGCAGGAGGGCTGGCTGCTCTGGTGGCTGATCGGCGCCGCGATCCTCGCACTTGCCGGGTACGTTCCAGCCTGGTGGTGGCGCCGGAGCCAGCGTGCGCGACTCGCAGCCGATGGTGGCGAGCAACGCCCCCCGGACTCCGAACCCGGTACCGAATGGTCGCCGCGGGACCTGGAGGCGTGGCAGGAGGTCCGGGAGATCGCCGCCGCTGTCGACCGCGACATCGTCACCGATCGCGACCGACTGCTTGGTGCCGCGCGTGAAACCATCGAGCGGGTAGCCCGACACTATCACCCTGAGGAACGCGATCCGATCTGGAGCTTCACCGTTCCCGAACTGCTGATGCTCACGGAGCGGGTCAGCGTGCGGCTGCGCATGGTCGTGACCGATCACGTACCCGCCGCTCACCTGATCGAGGCGGGCCACCTGCTGCGCATCTGGGGGTACCGGCCGATGGCCGCCACCGGCATGCGCGTGTTCCGGCACCTGCACAATGCCTGGCGCGTGACACGCATGACCAATCCGGTGACGGCCCTGCTTGCAGAGGCCCGGCAGCACCTCGTCGGCGCGGCGATGACGGAAGCAGGCGACTGGCTGCGCAGCGAGGGCGCGCGCATCTGGGTGGAAGAGGTCGGCCGCGCGGCGATCGAACTCTATTCCGGGCGGCTGCGCATCGACACCGAGCGCCTGCACAAACTGGCTGCCACCGAGGGTGCGGGCCAGGGGGTCTCCGAGGCCGGCCTGCCCGGCCCGCTGCGCGTACTGGTCGCCGGGCGGGTCAACGCCGGCAAGTCCAGCCTGGTGAACGCATTGCTCGGGGAACCCGCCGCGGGTGTTGCCGCCACGCGGCTCACGGAGAGGTCGAGCGGGTACCGCCTCGCCCACGAGACGCTCCCCGAGGGTCTGCTGGTCGATACCCCCGGACTGAACTCGCCCGCCGATATCGAGCGCCTCGTGGAGCGCGCGTGGCAGAGCGACCTCCTCCTCTGGGTGGTCTCCGCCGACGGTGGGGACCTGACGCTGGACCGAGGCACCCTCAACGCGATCCGCACCCGCTTCGCCGCCGACCCCCGGCGCAGCCCGATTCCCATCGCGGTGATCGTCAGCCGGATCGACCGCCTAGGGCAGGCGGACGAGTGGGACCCCCCCTACCCGCTGGACGCGACGGACGGTGGAGGCGCCCGTGCCGCCGCGATCCGGGCGCGCCTGGCCGGGGTTGCGGAGGGACTGGAGGTGCCGCTGGCCTACGTGGTCGGGGCACGCCTCGATCCGCCGGAACGGACATGGAACCTGGACCGGATCTGGGCATTGCTGGGCGCCTGTTATCCCGAGGCCCGGCGCTGCCGGGCGCAGCGGCTTCAGCTCGAGGCCGCAGGGACTGACTGGAAGAAGGTCCTGCACCAGACGGCCGGCGCCGCCCGGTTGTTGAAACGGCGGTTCTGGCCCACCCCCGGGAAAAACCGCCGGTAGGAGCGGCGTAGGAGCGGCTTGCAGCCGCGATATCGAGCGCCGGATCGCGGCTGGCGATCGCGGCTGGAAGCCGCTCCTACGGGGCGCGTACCACGTGGGAGCGACCTCTGGTCGCGATATGGGGGTTGGCGCGGGGCAGGGTATCGCGGCTGGAAGCCGCTCCTACGCCGCTCCTACGTCGCTCCCACGATCTGAATCGCCGATGGGCTCACTGGTCGGCGCTGCGGGCCTCCGAGCAGCGGTCGAGCAGGTAGACGATGGAGCGGTAATGGCGGCCGCTGTGCAGCGACAGCCCGATCTCGCAGGTCCGGCTGGTGGAATAGCCTGACGTGCAATCGTCCGGCAGCGCGTCGCGCAGATCCTTCAGCGCGCTGGCGTTCAGCTCGGGATAGGTGAAGCCGCGGTCACCGGACCAGCCGCAGCAATGCACCTGCGCCGGCACCACCACCCGTTCGGCACAGGCCTCGGCAATCGCCTTCAGCTTCGGCTGCAGGCCCATCTTGGTCGTGCTGCAGGTGGGATGCAGCGCGACGGTCTCATCCACCTTCGAGATCCGCAGCCGGTCCAGCACGAACCCGTGCAGGAAGTCGGCGACATCGTAGACCTGCAGGCCGGACGACCCGAGGTCCCTCCGCGCACGGAAGGCGCAGGGACTGGTGTCGAAGATCACCGGATCCTGGCCGTCACGGCTCGCGCGCAGCAGCGAGGCCTCCAGCTGGCTCAGCTTGGCCGCGGCGTCGTCGTGGAAACCCTTGCTCTCGAAGGGCTGGCCACAGCAGAGCGCCGCACCATCGTCCGGATACACCACCTCGTAACCCGCCTTGCGCAGCAGGGCCTCGGTCTTCACGGTCAGGGACTCCTCCTCGGGATCGCCACGCGCCGGCCCCATGGTGCGGCTCGCACAGCTGGGGAAGTAGACCACCCGGGGCGCCCAGGGGCCAGCGGGAGCAGGCGGGTTGCCCTGGCGCGCGGCCTTCGGCATGAAGGGGTTCCAGAGCGGGATCCGCCCGCCGGACAGCCGCCGCACGCCACCGGTCAGCCCGGACATCGCGCGGGTGCCCAGCGCCACGTGCATCAGATGTGCCGAACCCAGCGAGAGCCGGGTCGCCCTGGTGATCGGCCCGAAATTCCGTGCGACCCAGCCCGACACCCGGTGCGCTACCGGGCCCCAGCCGCGTCCGCGCATCTGCTTCACCATCTTGCCGGTATCGATCCCGACCGGGCAGGACAGCGCGCAGAGGCTGTCGACCGCGCAGGTGTCCAGGCCCTGGTAACGGTACAGCTTGCGCATCTGCTTCAGGCGCCGGGGTTCCTCCCCCAGCTGTTCCAGGCGCTCCATCTCGCGCAGCGCGACAATGCGCTGGCGCGGCGTCAGGGTCAGCGAGCGCGACGGGCAGGTCGGCTCGCAGAAGCCGCATTCGATGCACTTGTCCACCAGCGCGTCCACCGCGGGCATCGGTTTCAGGTTGCGGGTGTGGACATCGGGATCGTCGTTCAGGACCACGCCGGGGTTCATCAGGTTGTCCGGGTCGAACAGGCGCTTGATCTCGCGCATCAGCCCGTAGGCCTGCTCGCCCCACTCCAGCTCCACGAACGGGGCCATGTTGCGCCCGGTGCCGTGTTCCGCCTTCAGCGAGCCGTCGTGCTGCTCCACCACCATGCGACTGAGCTCGTCCATGAAGGCCCGGTAGCGCTCGACGGTCTCCGGATTACCGAGATCGGGGGTGAGCACGAAGTGCAGGTTGCCTTCCAGCGCGTGGCCAAAGATGATCGAGCCCTCGTAGCCGTGCCGCCGGAAGAGATCCTGCAGGTCCAGTGTCAATGCGGCGAGCCGGGGCACCGCCACCGCAACGTCCTCGATGATCACGGTGGTGCCGTTCCGGCGCATCGAACCGACCGAGGGAAACAGTCCGGAACGGATCGCCCAGAGGCGGTCACACTCGGCCCGGTCCATGGTGAACTGTACCGGCTCCAGGGTCTCGACCGCATCCAGACCGGCGCGGATGGCCTCGACCTGCTCGGCAAGCACCGCGTGATCGCCGGCCCGCGTCTCCACCAGCAGTGCGGCCGCATCGGGTCCGAGCTGCTTCAGCACCGGCGGGACCCCGGGCTTGTCCTCCACCGACTGCAGAGAGGCTCGGTCCATCAGCTCGGCCGCCGCGACCGGCAGCGGCTTGATGATCCCGATCGCGCGGCACGCGGCCGCGATGTCCGGAAACAGGATCAGGGCGGTGGCCTTGTGCTTCGGGTCCTCGACCGTGCGGTAGGTGATCTCGGCGATGAAACCGAGCGTGCCCTCGGAACCGATCATCAGGTGCTGCAGGATGTCGATCGGATCCTCGAAGTCGACCAGTGCATTCAGGCTGTACCCGCAGGTGTTCTTGATCCGGAACTTCTCCCGGATCCGGTCCGCCAGGGCGTGATCGTTCCGCGTGCGCTCCCCGAGGGCGCGCAGCGCCTCGAGCAGCTCTCCGTGCGTCCGTCCGAAGGCCTCCCGACTCGCCGCATCCGCGGTGTCCAGCAAGGTGCCATCCGGCAGGATCACGCGCATGCTCTCCAACGTCCGGTAGCTGTTCTGCGCCGTGCCACAGCACATGCCGCTGGCGTTGTTCGCGGCAATGCCGCCGATGTGACAGGCGTTCAGTGACGCGGGATCGGGGCCGATCTTGCGCCCGAGGGGCGCCAGCAGCCGGTTCGCGTGCCCGCCCAGCACGGCCGGTTGCAGGCTGATCCGTGACGCGTCATCGGCAATGCGCGAGCGACGCCACTGGTCCCCGACCAGCAGCAGCACAGAGTCGGTCACCGCCTGTCCCGAAAGGCTGGTACCGGCCGCCCGCAGGGTGACCGGGACCCGGTGGCGGTGCGCCAGCGGCAGGATCCGCGACATCTCGCCTTCGCTGTCGACCCGGACCACGAGCCTCGGAACCAGGCGATAGAGGCTCGCGTCGGTGCCGTAGGTCAGGGTTCGGAGCGGATCGTCGATCAGGCGGGACGCGGGGATGAAGCCCTTGAGGGCCCGGAGAAAGCCTTCGAAGTCGTCGGAATGCGCCATGGATGAATGTCCTGCAGCCGGACCGGCCGATGAGAGGCAGACGGCCGTGAGACGGCTTGCGCCGCACCGCTGCGGCAGGGAAGGGTTGCCGGTGATCACCCGTCCCCGAAACTGCCCGGAGTATAGCAACGGGAGGACCTACCGGGCCCCAGACCTCAGCGATTGCAGGGACAGCCACGCCTTGTACTGCCGCCAGCCGCAGGCTGTCCCGCAGGGACCGGCGTGATGATCAGCGTATGTTCGCGGCCTGCAGGAGTTCGCGCACCTCGCGTTCGGTGCGCGGGGTGTGGACCGCGCCCACCCGGGTGCCGTCGCCGGAGAACAGCACCACCGAGCCATCGCGCATGCCCTGCCGGCGCGCAAACTGCTGGCCATTGGGGTTACCGAGGTTGACCGCAAGGAACTCGACCCGCTCGGCGTACTCGGGCCGGATCTCGCCCAGAAGATCCATCACCTCGGCGCCGGCGACGAAGCTGATGTCCCGGGCCACCACGAGTGCCGGTGTTCCCTGACCGATCCGCGACAGATCGGTGGGAAACGCCCCTCGTGGGAGCTGCGTGAAGATCAGCGCCGCGGCACCCACGATCACCACCAGCGTGATCACGACCTTCGCCCAGCCCGGAACAGCCGGCGGAGGATTCCTCTTCCCTTTCATACCTGACCCTCGCGATCGTTGTGCCTGCCCGCCCGGGGACGGGCCACAGGGTGTTCTACGCACCCACCGCCCGGATTGCAATCCGGCCCCGCGCATCGCAGGCGCTCCCGGACCGGCAATTCCGCCGATTTCTTGCCATGGATCACATTTTGCGCCGTTGGCACGCCCTGTGCCGCACCGCTCCCCGGAAACCGGACTATAAGTAACGTGGAGATACCCCGGGTGGCCTACCGCGTAGGGGGAATGTTTCCTGGGTTTGCAAGGGTATCTCACGGTCACGGAGAGGCCCGCACGGAGACCTGCACCACCGGGCTCCCTGCCGGGTCTCTCGCGTGTCCGGCGGTCCGGGAACAAATCCGGCACCGGCCGACTGCCGACCACTGGTCGGTCGTGTTCATACCAAGAGATACAAAGGAGGGGTGTGATGAAAAACGGCGCGCTTGCTTTCGCCGCCAGCCTGGTGCTGGCCTGGGGCGTGGGATCCCAGGCCTTCGCAGGTGATGTCGCCCAGGGCGAACAACTCGCGAACACCTACTGTGCCGCATGCCACGGGCCCTCGGGGGAGGGCATGGGGCCGAATCCGTCCCTGGCCGGCATATCGGAGGAATACTTCGTCAAGACCATGCAGGCCTTCCGCGCCGGCGAGCGCGAGAGCGCGACCATGGGGGCGCTCAGTTCCGGGCTCAGCGACGAACAGTTCCAGGACATGGCCGCGTTCTACGCGCAGTTCGAACCGATCGCGCACGAGTTCCGGATCGACGGACCCCTCCATCACGTCTCGGCCAGCGTCTGCCAGAGCTGTCACGAGGACATCTACCGGCAGTGGTCGGGCTCCATGCACGCGAAGAGCACCGCGTTGCGCGATCCCATTCATGAACTGATGTACCGCAGGGAAGTCGGCGACCCCCGTGCCGAAGACCAGCTGCACAACCGGTCCCAGCGCTTCCCGGTCTGCCTGAACTGCCATTCCCCGAACGCCGCCAAGGACCAGGTCACCAAGCTGGACGCGAAGGACGCCTACGCCGAGGGCGTCAACTGCGTGGCCTGCCACCAGATCTCCGGGTTCAAGGGGGTGCGCCGCGCAGAGGGGGGTCTGAGGCTGGGCATCCTGGCATACGAAACGTCCCCCGATACGCTGCAGGGGGCCACCGGCTTCCCGTTTGACAAGACCCGTGACCAGCAGAATGGCAACCCGCACCTGCCGACCGGCGCACTCGACACCTTCGGCGTCGAGGTCCCGGCCGCGTTGCCGCTGGCGGGCAACCCGCGGATGCTGCGCAGTTCCGAGATGTGTCTGGGCTGCCACGACACCCGGCCGAACCCGCAGGGGGTGCCGCTTTGCGACACCGGCGACGAAATCCGGAGCAGCGGCTCGAACGTGACCTGCCAGTCCTGCCACATGCCGATCGCCGACGGGATCGCGAATCACAGCATGGGTGGCGGCCACGACCCGGCAATGCTGAGCCGCGCGGTTCAGATGCACGTCGAGGTTGAGCCGAATGGCGACGGCGTCACCGCGAATGTGGTGATGCAGAACCAGCTGCCCCACCGGATGCCCACGGGCGCTCCGTTCCGGAACATCCAGGTGCAGGTGACCGCGCTCGACGCACACGGCAACGTGCTGTGGCGGAACTTCGAGACCCACGCGCGGGAGGAGGATCCGAAGTCCTTCCTCTTCTATCAGCTCGCGGATGACGAGGGCAAACCCGCAATGCCGCCGGTCGCAACGGGTGTGGGTACCGACACCCGCCTGCTGCCACATGAGCGCCGGGTACTGAGCTACGAGATCCCGGTGCAGCCGGCCGTGGTCCGTGCGGAGATGCTCTACAACCTCGTGTTCGAGGCGATGAAGCCGCACATCTTGGAGCTCACCGACGACGAGGAACTGCTGCAGCCGCGCCGCGTATCTTTCTACGAGGCCCGTCTCTAGCAGGAAGATCCTATCCTTTCGGGGGTAGACACCAGCGGGGGGCCGCATGCGGCCCCCCGCTTTTTGTACCCTCCCTGAAGCGAACCAACACGAGCAATGACGGTCCTTTTTATGGGAATTCCGGTTGCAGGCTCCCGGGGAAGGAGTGCGGAACGCCACGCCGCGGAGGGTACACCGAGGGACCCCGATGGTGCACAATGCCGGCGCCACACGCGACGAACCACCCGGAGCGGAAAGAGACCGTGACTGCAGAATTGTCGGGAATGGCGGACAGGGAGTTCCGGGCCGTCGATCTGGCCGCCGAGCGCGGCGAGCGACTTCTGTTCGAACATCTCGAATTCAAGCTCTCGCCGGGGCAGCTGCTGCAGGTGTCCGGGCGCAACGGTTGCGGGAAGACGAGCCTGCTGCGCATCCTCAGCGGGCTCTCCCGACCCACTGCCGGCGAGGTCTACTGGGGCGACGAACCGATCCGGTCCGTGGACGGCGGCACCGGTTCCTGTCTCGGCTACCTCGGCCACCAGAATGCGCTCAAGGAAGACATGAGCGCGGAGGAGAACATCCTGATCGCGGGAAGGCTCGGCGGAGGTCGACCGGAACGCGAGACCGTCCTCGCGATGCTCGGCGGTCTCGGTCTCGCGGGTTACGAGGACCTGCCGGTGCGTTTCCTGTCCCAGGGGCAGAAGCGCCGCGTGGCCCTGGCCCGACTGCTGCTCCAGCCCAGGGCCCTGCTGATCCTGGACGAGCCTTACGCCGCGCTCGACGTGCAGGTGATCGAGGTGCTGCGGGGCGCGATCGAGGCACACCTGACACGCAAGGGCATGATCATCATCACGACCCACCAGGCCGTCGACATCGACGGCGACTGCCGCAACCTGCACCTCGGATGAGTTGATGTTTCACCCGCTCCTCGCCCTCCTCCGCCGTGACCTGACGCTCGCCCTGCGCCGGCCGCAGGACGCCCTGACGGTAGTGGGTTTCTTCGTCGTGGTGGTTGCGCTGTTCCCCCTGGGTATCGGACCCGACCCGGAATTCCTGCGCAGCCTCGCGCCGGGCGTGCTGTGGGTGGCAGCCCTGCTGGCCGTAATGCTGTCGCTCGAGCGCCTGTTCTCCGACGACTTCCGCGACGGCACCCTCGAACAGTTGCTTCTGGTGCCGGAACCGATGGGCCTGCTGGTCCTGACCAAGATCGTTGCGCACTGGCTGATCACCGGGCTGCCCCTGGTACTGGTCTCCCCCCTGCTCGCCATTCAGCTGAACCTGCGGCCTGACGAGATCGCCATCCTGATGCTGGCGCTGCTGATCGGGACGCCGATCCTCAGCCTGATCGGCGCGATCGGGGCGGCGCTGACTCTGGGACTGCGCGGGGGCGGGGTCCTGATTGCCCTGCTCATCCTTCCGCTTTACGCTCCTCCCCTGATCCTGGGCGCGGGCGCAGTGGACGCGGTGATGCACGGGAGCAGCGCCCAGGCGCACCTGTCGCTGCTGGGCGCGATGATGGTATTTGCACTGTTCGCAACACCGTGGGCGACCGCCGCGGCCGTGCGGATCATGCTCGACTGACGGAGGACACAAGGTGTCGGAGAGGGGTATTCAGTGGTTCCGTTTCACGGCCCCGGCCAATTTCTACGATCTGGCCGGCCGCCTCATCCCCTGGTTCGCCGCCCTGACCATCGCGCTCTTCGCGGTCGGGCTCTACCTGGGCCTCGTGGTGGCGCCGTCCGACTACCAACAGGGCGACAGCTACCGCATCATCTACATACACGTGCCCACTGCCTGGATGGGCATGTTCCTCTACGTGCTGATGGCCGCCTATGCGGCGATCGGACTGATCTGGCGCATCAAGATGGCGGATGTGATGGCCAAGGCCATTGCCCCCACCGGCGCACTGTTCACCTTTCTCGCGCTGTGGACCGGCGCCCTGTGGGGGCGGCCGACCTGGGGCGTGTACTGGGTCTGGGACGCGCGCCTGACCTCGATGCTGATCCTGCTGTTCCTCTACCTCGGATACATGGCGCTGCATGCCGCCATCGACGACCGCCAGCGCGCCTCGAATGCCAGTGCGGTCCTGGCGATGGTCGGCGTGGTGAACGTCCCGATCATCTATTTTTCCGTGCAATGGTGGAACACCCTGCACCAGGGCGCGTCCATAACGGTGACCGAAGCGCCGACGATGGCGACGATCATGTTCGTCACCCTGCTGATCATGGTCCTGGCGGCCTGGATGTATTCCGTCGCCGTGGTGCTGGCGCGGGCCCGGGTGGAGTTGCTGGAGCGGGAACGCAACGCGCGCTGGGTCCAGGAACGCCTGGAGGGCGGAACCAAATGATGGAATTTCTGGCAATGGGCGGCTATGCGCCCTATGTTTGGGGTTCGTACCTGATCATGGCCGGACTGCTGGTGGTCGAAATGCTGCAGCTGCGGTACCGGCGGCGCAGCCTGTTGGCCTGGATCAGGCGTATGGCCCGGTTGCGGGCGCAGGAGGAGAAACAATGAAGAAACGGCAGAAACGGCTGCTGCTGGCGGCTGGTGGGCTTGCGGGCGTGGTGGTGGTGACCGGGTTGGTCCTGAATGCCTTCCGGGACAATCTCGTGTTCTTCTACACCCCGTCGGACATCGTCGCCGACATCGTGCCGATGGAGCGCACCTTCCGGATCGGCGGCCTGGTGGAAGATGGAAGCATCTCGCGCGCCGAGGACGGAGTCACCGTTCACTTTCGCGTCACCGACACCGCCGTGGCGGTACCCGTTGTCTACCATGGCATCCTGCCGAACCTCTTCCGCGAGGGTCAGGGCGTGGTCGCGGTCGGCAGCCTGCAGGAAGGCGGTGTGTTCAAGGCCAACCAGGTGATGGCACGCCATGATGAGACCTACATGCCGCCCGAGGCGGCGGAGGCCATCAAGCGGGCTCAGCGCGAGGCCGCTCAAACCGTGGAACATGCCGGGGGGTACTGATCATGGCTGCAGAACTCGGACTCTTTGCGCTGATCCTGGCGCTGCTGCTCGCGATTGCGCAGGGCACCCTGCCACTGGTTGGCGCGGCTCGCGGAGACACCGCCCTGATGGCCGTCGGCCGCAGCGCGGCCTACGGCCAGCTCGTCTTCCTCGGCATCGCCTACGCGATGCTCACCTACGCCTTCATCACCGATGACTTCTCCATCGCCTATGTGGCGAACAACTCGAACTCGCTGCTCCCGATTCAGTACAAGTTCACCGCTGTCTGGGGCGGACACGAGGGATCGCTGCTCCTCTGGGTGCTGATCCTCGGGCTCTGGAGCGCCGCGGTGGCGACCTTCAGCCGCAGCCTCCCGCGCGAGGTACTGGCCCGCGTGCTGGGCGTGATGGGTCTGGTGGCGATCGGCTTCATCGGCTTCACGCTGTTCACCTCGAGTCCCTTCGAGCGCCTGATCCCGGCCGCAATGGAGGGGCGCGACCTCAATCCGATGCTGCAGGACCCGGGCCTGATCATCCACCCGCCGATGCTCTACATGGGATACGTGGGCTTCTCCGTGGCCTTCGCCTTCGCAATCGCCGCGCTGATCGGCGGCCGCCTCGATGCGGCCTGGGCTCGCTGGTCCCGCCCGTGGACCGCGGTCGCCTGGGCCTTCCTGACCGTTGGCATCGGCCTCGGAAGCTGGTGGGCCTACTATGTGCTCGGCTGGGGCGGCTGGTGGTTCTGGGATCCGGTCGAGAACGCCTCCTTCATGCCCTGGCTGATGGGCACCGCCCTGCTGCACTCGCTCGCCGTGACCGAGAAGCGGGGCGGGTTCAAGAACTGGACGGTGATGCTGGCCATCCTGACCTTCTCGCTGGTCCTGCTCGCGGCCTTCCTCGTCCGGTCCGGGGTGCTGACCTCGGTGCATGCCTTTGCGGTGGATCCGGATCGGGGCCTGTACCTTCTCGCCTTCATGGCCGTGGTGGTGGCGGGCTCACTGACGCTGTTCGCCTGGCGCGCCGGCAAGGTGGGTCTCGGCGGCGGGTTCGGACTCGTGTCGCGCGAATCCGCGCTGCTCACCAACAACGTGCTGCTCGTGGTCGCCGCGGCCGCGGTGCTCCTTGGAACACTGTATCCGCTATTTCTGGACGCCTTCGGGCTCGGGAAGATCTCGGTCGGACCACCCTACTTCGAGGCGGTCTTCCTGCCGCTGATGCTCCCGCTGCTGCTGCTCCTCGGCTTCGGCCCGCGCCTGCGCTGGAAGCAGGACAGCCCGACCGAGCAGCTCTGGCGCCTGCGCTGGATCTTCGCCGTGAGCCTCGTCTTCGGCATGATCTGGCCGCTGTTCGTCGGCAGCTGGTCCTTCCTCGCGGGGATCGGTGCCTTCCTGGGCCTGTGGATCATCGGCTCCTCGCTGAAGGACCTGGTGGACCGCCTGCGTCTCCGGCGCGAGAGCCGGCAGACGGTGGGTACCCGGGTCCGGCGAATGGGGCGGAGCTATGTCGGCATGCAGCTGGCGCACATCGGCGTGGCAGTGGTGGTGATCGGCATCACCTTCGTGCTGGGTTACGACGACGAGCGCGACGTGCGCATGGCGGTCGGCGAGACCGTGGAGGTCGGCGGCTACGGCTTCCGACTCGATGCCCTTGAGGAGGTCCGAGGTCCGAACTTCGACGCCGAGCAGGCGACGGTTTCGGTCTTCCGTGACGGCCAGCTGATGACCACATTGCGACCGCAGATGCGCACCTACTTCAGCCAGGAGCAGCCGATGGCGCATACCTCGCTGCATCGCGGCTTCTTCCGGGACCTGTACGTGAACATGGGCGAGGAGCTGCCAGGCAATGCGTGGGTGATGCGGGTCTACTACAAGCCCTTCATGAACTGGGTCTGGGCCGGCGCCATCCTGATGGCGGTGGGCGGCTTCCTGGCGGCATCCGACCGGAGGTATCGCGTGCGCGTGCGGCGCGAAGACGAGGTCCCGGACGAGGACGCAAAACTCGCCGCAAAGGCTGTGGTCAAAGGCGAGGGTGACGGGGCCGAGCCCAACCCCGCAGCCTGACCCGAAATACAGCCCTGGCCTGGCCGCGGTGCGGGCCGCTTTCGGCCCGCACTATCCCGGGGCTGCACCCATCCGGTCCCCTGCGGCCTTCACGAGGTTATTGAAGTCATGAAGCTACGTTTTCTGATCCCGCTGCTGGCCTTCATCGCCCTGGTGGGGCTGCTCTTTGTCGGTCTGAGCCTTGATCCGCGCGAGATCCCTTCGCCGCTGGTCGGAAAGGAGGCGCCGGAGTTCGACCTCCCCGAGCTGCGCAACGGGGAGGTCCGCTTCGCCCGGGATGACATGCTGGGCAGGCCGGCGCTCCTCAACGTCTGGGCGTCGTGGTGCGTGACGTGTCGGCAGGAGCACCCGATGCTGGCTGAACTGCGCCGTGCAGGTGTGCCGATCTACGGCCTGAACTACAAGGACACGCGTTCCGACGCCCTGCGCTTCCTGGCCCGGTTCGGTGACCCGTACGATGCCATCGGATTTGACGAGAGCGGCCTGGTCGGCATCGACTACGGTGTCTATGCGACACCCGAGACCTTCCTGATCGACGGCACCGGCAGGATCCGCTTCAAGCACATCGGCATGATCACGCCCGAGGTCATCGAGACCGAGATTCTTCCCCTCTACCGACAACTGGAGGCAGAGACATGAGCCCCTGGCATCGCCTGCACATGCCATTATCTGCCATAGCCGTCGCCCTGCTGCTTCTTCTGCCAGTCGCAGCGGCCGCGCAGACCGCGCCGCCTTCGGAGCCGATGAGCTTTGACAGCGAACTCCAGGAACAGCGCTATCAGAAGCTGATCCGCGAACTGCGCTGCACCGTTTGCCAGAACCAGAACCTGATCGAGTCGAACGCACCGCTGGCCAACGACCTCCGGCGCCAGATCGCGCTGATGATCAATGACGGTGCGGACACGGACGAGGTCATCGACTACATGGTGGCCCGCTACGGCGATTTCGTGCTGTTCCGGCCGCCGATGAAGGGCATCACCTACCTGCTGTGGTTCGGACCGGTTGCGATGCTGCTGATCGGTCTTGCGGCCCTGGGTACCATCCTGTGGCGGCGCCGCACGCAGGTCGGATCGGATCCACTCTCGACAGATGAAGCCGAGCGGCTGCGCCGCATTCTCGGTGACGGAGGCCACGACAAGAAATGACGCTGTTCTGGATACTGGCCGCTGCACTGACCCTGGCCGCCCTGCTGTTCCTGTTTCTTCCCCTGCTCCGGACCCGTGCACCCGGTGCTCCGATATCAACCGAGGCGATGGATGCCCGCGTATCGGTCTATCGCAGCCAGCTGGCGGACCTGGAGTCCGACCGGGATTCGGGCGCGATCTCGGAGGAGCAGTTCAATACCGCCCGGATCGACCTGCAGCGCAGCCTGCTGGAGACCAGCGCACAGCAGGCCGCCGACCGCACCGAATACGGCGGCCGTTCCCTGCGCTGGCCGGCGGCGGTCGGCAGCCTGCTGGTGGTGCCGGTGGTGGCCGTGCTGATCTATCAGGGGTACGGCGCAGGCGCATCCGGCCTGGATCCGCAGGCCCGCGCCCCGCAGCAGGCGGGCGAAGCGCAGATGGACGGTGGGGTCGAGGAGGCGGTGATGGCCCTGAGCGCGAGACTCGAGGACAACCCGGAAGACCCGGAGGGCTGGGCGCTGCTCGGCCGGTCCTTCCTGTTCATGGAGCAGCCGCGGGCCGCAGCCGGCGCCTATGCGCAGGCGCTCCGTCATGGCGGCGATGAGGACCCCGACATCCTCGTGACCTACGCCGATCTGCTCGGCAGCCTGGACGGCGGCGATCTGAGCGCCCGCGCCCTTCCCTTCGTGAACCGGGCGCTGGAGATCGAGCCCGATCATGCCAACGCCCTCTGGCTGGCCGGCCTGGCCGCCTTCAGGGCCTCGGATTACGAGACCACGAGGGAGTACTGGGAACGGCTGGAGCAGCAGCTCGAGCCAGGCACCGAGGAGGCCCAGTTGATCCGCAGCAACCTCGAGGAGGTTCGCTCCCGGCTGAACAGCGCGGGTCCGAACCGCGAGAACAACGGCCCCCCGGAGAACTGAGCCCCCTCGTAGGAGCGGCTTCCAGCCGCGATCCCCCCGTGCCAGCACCCATCGCGGCCAGAGGCCGCTCC
>NZ_JAWLHP010000013.1:0-14448 GCF_041690275.1 Thioalkalivibrio sp. | reverse complement strand
CGAGAACAACGGCCCCCCGGAGAACTGAGCCCCCTCGTAGGAGCGGCTTCCAGCCGCGATCCCCCCGTGCCAGCACCCATCGCGGCCAGAGGCCGCTCCCACGATCCCCATACCATCGCGGCCAGAGGCCGCTCCTACAACCCCCTCGTAGGAGCGGCTTCCAGCCGCGATCCCCCCGTGCCAGCACCCATCGCGGCCAGAGGCCGCTCCCACGACCCCCACACCATCGCGGCCAGAGGCCGGGCCTGCCATGATCATTCTTTTTTTCGAATGATCTGCGCGGATTTTTGTGATTTTCTCCTGTCCCCGCGGTCTCTATGCTGGGCGCAAAGAGATTGGAGGATCGAATGATGACCACGACACCCGAAGCGATATTGACCGCCGCACCGACCGAGGACGGAGACGGGGTCAAGATCCAGCGCATCCACGACTTCAACGGTCGTCTGGACCCCTTCCTGCTGCTCGACGAACTGAAGGCAAGCGCGCGCGAGGACTACATCGGAGGCTTCCCGCCGCACCCCCACCGCGGGTTCGAGACCCTTACCTACCTGATACACGGTGGCCTGACCCACGAAGACTCGATGGGCAACCGCGGCGAGGTGCACGCCGGCGAGGCGCAATGGATGAGCGCCGGGCGCGGGGTGATCCACTCCGAGATGCCGCTGCGGGACTCGGAAGGGCTGCACGGTTTCCAGGTCTGGGTGAACCTCCCCGCCGCGCGCAAGATGGACGCGCCGCGCTACCGCGATGTGCACGCCACCGAGATGGTGACCTCGGACCGCGATGGTGTGACCTTGAAGGCGATCGCCGGCTCCTGGATCGGCGGCTTCGGCACCGTCGAGGGTCCGCTCCCGGGAATCGGGGACGGCGCCGCGATGGCTGACGTCGGGTTGGTTCCGGATGCGACACTCGCGATCGAAATGAAGGCCGGGGAGCGCCTGCTCGCCTACGTCTACGAAGGAAGTCTGTCAGAGACGCTGACCGAGGGCCGGATGGCCGTCTGGTCGGACCAGGATCGGGTCGAGATGACCGCGCGGGACGGCGCCTCCCTGCTGCTGTTCCGGGGCATGCCCCTGCGCGAACCGATCAGCCATCACGGACCCTTCGTGATGAACACCGCGGAGGAGATCGAACAGGCCGTGGAGGACTACCGCGCAGGCCGGCTGGCGACACCCCCGGAGAGCGTGGCCTGACACACCCCCCGGGACGATAACGTCTCCATCCCCCGCTTGCGGCGGGAGGTCGGGGTGGGGACGCAGCGCTGAGCCCCGGCCCTCAGCCCCGGCCCAGTACTTCGGGCAGCCTGTCCTCCACCCTTCGTGCCCGCGTGCGTGCCACCCGCACCTACTCGGCCGGCACCACCACCACGGGACACGGCGCATGATGCAGCACCTGCTGGCTCACCGAGCCCAGCAGCAGCCCCTGGAAGCCGCCATGGCCGCGCGATCCCACCACCAGCAGATCGGCGTCGCCGGCCGCGTCCAGCAGGGTCTTCGCCGAGCCCTGACCCTCGGGCACCAGCACCTCCTGCCGGACCCCCGCGCCGTCCCCCTCATCGTCCACGATCTTCGCCAGGCGAGCTGCCGCCTCCTTGCGCAGTTCCTCGACCGGGGGGGTCATCAACGACGCCCATTCCGGCTCCACGTAACGACGGTCGAGAACATAGCAGGCGCGCACCTCGCATCCCCGCAGCTTGCCTTCCGCACGCGCCCACTCGAGCGCCTTGCGCGAGCCCTCGGACCCGTCCACACCCACGACAATGCCATCCATCGCACTCTCCTCTGCACGTCACCCCGGATCATCCCGAGGTGGTTCTTCATCCCCTGGATACTAGTTCAGTTCACAAACACCTGGGTCCAGCAGTATTAACTTGAAGGCCCTCTCGACCTCCGTCGCAAGCGGCCCTTCAGCGTAGGGCGGGCCAAGCCCAGCGGGCCCGCCATCCTGGCCAGGCCCGGCCACCAAAGCGCTACACTAGCCTGGAGTGACACTCGACGAGAGGCGGACCCCGGCACGATGGACAAGGACAGCGGACAGGAACTGTGGTTTACCCGCCGCAACGGCGAGGTTTGCGGGCCTCATCCAACAGGGCTCATCTCTCGCTTCCTGATCATTGGCAGGCTGACGCCGGAAGACGAGATCAGTCTGGACCAAGAGACCTGGCAGCCGATTCGCGAACACCCGCGCCTCATTCCCGACGAACTCAGGAACGCCGACACGCCCGAAGGCCGCGAGCGACTGCTGCAGGCCCGCCTGCGCGAGGACGAACGCGTGCGCGACCGACGAGCAGGCGACGACGGGTTCGCGGCAGACAACAACCACCGGCGCGGGCCCGACCGGCGCCGACCGGAACCCCCGGAAATCATCAGCCACCGCCGGAAACGTGCGCAGTGGCTGAGCCGGCCCCGGGCCACGCTGGATGCCGCGATGCGCGGCCCATTCCCCTGGATCCTGGCGGCCTCTGCGACACTGGTGGCCGTGCTTCTCTTCTTCTGGGCCACAGACCGGGGGGAACCGGCACAGCCTCCCGCCTGCCACCTCCCCCCGGCACCCGAGGTCAACTGGAGTTATTGCCGTATGCCGGGCCTGGACCTCAGCGGGGCGGATCTGCGGCGCGCACAGCTCCGAAGCACGGACCTTCTCGGCTCGCGGCTGGATGGAGCGCTGATGGCCGGCGCCGATCTCCGTTATGCCGATCTCCGGCGATCGCAGTTGGCGGGCGCCGATCTGCGGCGGGCGACCCTGACCGGTGCGGCCCTCCAGGATGCCGCACTCAATCAGGCCAACCTCGAAGAGGCCGACCTCAGCTATGCGAACCTGATCGGGGCCGACCTGAGTGAAACGAGGCTGGAGGGGGCAGTCCTCGACCGGGCGATCTGGGTCGACGGCCGCGTCTGTGAGACGGGCTCCATCGGAGCCTGTAAATGAACAGCGGTCCGGCTCGGCAGAAGCACGAGCGGATCGGCAGGTGATCGCCCCGCCGAAGTCACGGCGCTGCGGGAAGGCCGCAGCCCTGATCCTCGATCAGGCGCCCGCGACGGATGAAGCCGGCTGCAATGCAACGTCTACAATCATTGTTGCCATCCGCTTGCACGGCAACTCCCCCACGCAAGGATCCACATCGTGATCAGACAATTCTTCGCAGCCCTGATCCAGAACACCATCAGCATGGCGGGAACCGCGCTGGCGCTCTCGGCCTTTGTGCTGATCCTGGCCCTGTTCGCGTTCCAGTCCCTGGGTTTCCAGGGAGGCCCCTACCTCGGGATCCTCACCTATCTGATCCTTCCGGCGCTCTTCGTCCTTGGCCTGCTGTTGATACCGATCGGCATTCTGCTGCACCGGCGCCGGGCCGCGAAGGCCGCCGGGGACCAAGAGGGTCCGCCACTCTTTCCGGTCATCGACCTGAACAGGATGCGTACCCGAAAGATGGTCCTGATCTTCCTGGGCGTGACCATGGTGAACCTGACCGTCCTGGCCGGCGCCACATACCAGGGCGTCGAGGTGATGGATTCCAATGAGTTCTGCGGGGAGGCGTGCCATTCCGTGATGCAGCCCGAGTACACGGCCTACCAGCACTCGCCCCACGCGCGCGTCAACTGCGTCGACTGCCACATCGGTCCTGGCGCCGACTGGTTCGTTCGCTCCAAGCTCGATGGCGCCTGGCAGCTGGTCGCCGTGACTCTCGACCTGTACCCCCGCCCGATTCCGACCCCCCTGCATAACCTGCGCCCGGCGCGGGACACCTGCGAACAGTGCCACTGGCCCGCGAACTACGTCGGCGACAAGCTCATGATCGATACGGTGTTTGCCGAGGACGAGGCCAACACCGAGTTGCGCACTGCCCTGCTGATGAAGGTCGGAGGTCTGCGCGGGCGCGATTCCGAGGGCATTCACTGGCATGTGGACCCGGATATCGAGATACGCTACCGCTCTGACGAGAGTCGCATGAACGTCTACGACGTCGAACTCACCAAGGCGGACGGGACCGTGAAGCTCTTCCAGCCGCGCGACATGCCACCCGAGGAAGAGCGCGGCGAATGGCGGCAAATGGATTGCGTGGATTGCCATAACCGCCCGACCCACATCTACCGCACGCCGGCGGAGGAACTCGACCTCGCGCTGGCGACCGACCGCATCGACGCTGGCCTTCCCTATCTGAAGCGTGAAGGAGTCAGGCTTCTGGAGGCGGCCGACTATCCCTCCCACGACGCGGCGCGTGCAGGGCTGGCTGCCGCACTGGAGGACTTCTACCGCGAGAACCACCCCGAGGTACTCGCCGACCGGCCTGAGGCCGTCGCCGCTGCCGGCCGCGAGCTCGGCGAAATCTTCAGCCGAAACGTGTTCCCCCACATGAGAGTCACCTGGGACACCTACCCCGACCACCGCGGACATCCACCGGCCGGCAGCCGCGAGAACACACCCGGCTGCTTCCGCTGCCACAACCGCCGCCACCGGACCGCCGACCGGGAAGCCATATCGAGTGATTGCATGCTGTGTCACTCGATCCTCGCCGAGCGCGAGGAGGATCCCGAGATCCTGAGATTGCTGAACCCCTGAAGGAGAGAATGCAACCGTAAGCGGTGTCCGCCGCTACCGGTCCAGCGGTTCGGCTACCGGCGCCATCGCCTGATGGCACCCTCTCCGCGGTGAGATCCGGAACCGAACGGGGCCCCGGTGGCGGAACCGCCCACCAGGGCCCCTTCCGCATCCCGAGGCGCAGGGTTTGCCCCGTCTTACTGACCCTGGCTCGCGTAGTAGGCCGCCAGGGCCTCGATGTCAGCGTCCGAGAGTGCCTGCATTTCGCGCTCCATGGTCCCGGGCTGCCAGCGCGCGCCCTCGCGATAGTCCTTCATCGTGCGCACGAGATACGGCTGCCACTGCCCCGCAAGAATCCCGGCATCGTCAGCCGGATCGCCACCACTGTCGGCATGACAGCGCGCACAGCTCTCATCGTGGATTGCAGCCCCGGCCTGTGCCCTCGCCTCATCCCAGGACTGGTCCGCCGGCTGGAACGGCTGATCCGCGTAGTGCGCCGCCACTTCCACGATGGTGTCCTCGGACCAGTCCGCCACCAGCCCGCAGTGGTCGGCCCCGGGGGCATCGTCAGCCTTCGCAAACAGGTCGCCGACGCAGGGACGCTCTTCGCCCTGGAACAGGAAGAGCTGGTTTTCAAGGAAGAAGGCGGACGCCCCCGCGATCGTCGGGGTATCGGGATCGTTGCTGATGCCGTCCGACCCGTGACAGCCGAGACAGGACTCAGCGGAATCCGGGGCACCCGCGAGGGCCATGGGCGCAGCGACAAGGGCAAAGGCCCCGAGGACGGCCGTGGCCAGCGGCCTGGCCTGGCTCCTGTTCAGTCTTGTTCTTCTCATCGCGTAACTTCCTCCTGGTGATTTGTTTTGGCTTCCCCACAACCGCTCTCCACGGGCGGGGAAATTTCAGTGTAGACCAGTGCATTTTTCTCCGTCGAACACCACGATGCGCATCGGCGCCTGACAATGCCGCAACCCTTTCTTGCGCAGGATAAGACCTTATCCCATTGTTTTATAGCACCTATTTTCATCTCTTCGGGATACCCGATGCGCCTGCATCCGCAGGTTCAGCGGGCAGGCTCGCATGCCCGGTGGTTCCCTCTAATCCGACGCGACTTGATCGTGATCAAGTTTTCACCCGTCTGAGCGAGCCCTCTGGTCTAGTATCCCATTGGGGAAATACGGATTGATTCGTCGTCACAAGGAAGGCTGGGTTGGGTGATCCATCAGGCACAGGTCTTGCCCTCGCCGCATGCATGGCCGGCCTTCATCCGCGACGACGGGCCGGGTTGATCGGCGTTTCCCCGGGTAGAGCAGGGAGCCCCCTCGAACTTTTGCGCATTGTCGCTGATACCTGCACGAACCCCGGCGGTTTACGAAAAAAAGACGACCACCCCCTGGAGCTGGCTGATGCACATCGCGAATCCCGATCTCTCTAACCGGTTCCTGGCTTCGTTGTTGACGGCAGTGGTGATGGCGTTCCTCGCGGGCTGCGGTGGCGGTTCCGGCGACGGCACATCACCTGGCGATCCGCTGCCGGAACCCACCGAGCCGCCGCGGGTGAGCATCGACAGCGTCACGGTCTCGAGCAGACCGGTGGTGGAGTTCACCGTCGTCGACCAGGACGGCTTCGCGGTTACCGGCATCGAGCAGGCCGGTTTCACCATCGCAAAGCTGATCCCGGGACAGGGTGGTGACAGCAATTCGTGGCAGAGCTACATCAACCGCGTGGAACAGGCGGGTGAAGGCGACTGGCCGGGAACGGGGACCCGAGTCCAGGCGACCACTGAAAGCGCCGGCGTGCTGGAAGACAACGGCGACGGAACCTACCGCTACACCTTTGCGACCGATCTCACGGCTGTCACAGCGCCCGTTGCGGTCACTTACCAGCCTGAACTGACCCACCTGGTCGGCGTGGAGCTGGGCGGGGCCGCACGCGGGGCCGACGCCATCTACAGCTTCCAGCCATCGACCGGGAACACCGTCGGCATCGCGGATCGCCGGATCGTGTCACAGGGGACCTGTGCCTCGTGCCACGGGGCCAGTCTGGCGGCGCATGGCGGGAGACGGGTGGATGCCGAGTACTGTGTCACCTGCCACAACCCGGGGACCACGGACGCCCAGAGCAACGAGAGCCTGGACTTCCGGGTCATGGTGCACAGGATTCACATGGGTGCGGATCTGCCGAGCGCGCCCTACGTCCTCTGGGGATTTCAGGACTCGCGAAAGGATTTCTCCGATGTCGCCCATCCCCAGGATGTGCGTAACTGCCTCAACTGCCACGACCCCGACAACCCGGCGACACCGCAGGCCTCGCAGATACTTACCCAGCCCAGCATTGCCGCCTGCGGCTCGTGTCACTCCGACGTGAACTTCGAAACCGGTGAGAACCACATTCGCGGCGAAGACCTGCCGGCTGCCAACGACGCCTGCACGGCCTGCCACTCGACGGGGGGAATCGCCGGCAGCGTACTCGAGAGCCATGCCATTCCTGCCAAGCTGGCTTCGCGGGATTTCCAGCTGAATGTACTGGACCTGGAGTTGCTGGAGGATGAGGCGCTCGTGACCTTCTCGATCACCAACCCGAGACGGGGCGACAGTGCATACGAGGTGCCGGGCCCCTTCCGTGCGCTGTCGACGCGACTGAACTGGATCGAAGCGGGCTCTTCGGACTATAGCCGCCTGCTGGGTCCGGGCATCAATCTGCTTCTGGCACCATTGACTGATCTCGGCGACGGGTCTTACCGCGCCGAAATCAGTATTCCGCAGAGCGGTGCGCCTGCTGACCCCCTGCTGTTCGCAGTGGGCCTGGACGGCAGCGCCTGGCTGGATGGGATTGCTGGAGGCCAGGTGGTCCGGATCCCCGGTGCGGTCCGTTTCTTCGGTCCGGACACCAGCCCCGACGAATCCCAACGGCGCGAGGTGGTGAGCGATGCGCTCTGCTCCAGCTGCCACGAGCGGTACGAAGGGCCATTTTCCGGACACGGCCAGAACTTCACCGACAACGTCCAGTTGTGTGTGACCTGTCACAACCCGAATTTCGGCGACATCACGGACGAGCATCCGGCGAATGCCTCCTCCGCTGACCTGATGTTCCTGGTCCATGCAATGCATGCCAGCGGGATACGTGATGAAAACGAATACCGCGGCTTTGGCGAGCTGCGTTACCCCCGTCCCGCCAGCGATTGCCAGGCCTGCCACGTGGGAGACACCTATCACCTGACGAGCGTGCCCACCAACAAGCCACCCTCGCGCATCGAGTTTGACCCCGCGACCTTCGTTTCCCCACTGAGCTCGGTCTGCTGGTCGTGTCACAGCAGTGCCTCGGCCGAACAGCACATGACCCGGTGGCTTGGCCAGATCAATGTTTCAGAAGAGGAACTCGTGAGCCAGGAGCTCTGCATTGGCTGTCACGGCCCCGGGGGGGTTCAGGATGTGGAAGAGGTTCACGGGCTGCCCTGACCGAGAGGGGTCACCACAATGCGTCCAGGAACAGTAGAAATGCCGGCACCCGACGACCTCAACGGCTGTGGGCACTGAAAATCAACCGAAACCCGGGCGATCTGCAGCGTTCCTCATCGCTTGCTGGAGGCCGACCGAGCACCGTCAAAGCCCGGCGCGTCCAGCCATCGCCCGCGGGGTCCATCCGATGTCATTACGGAACCGAAGGTAAGTCCATGCGTGAATCGAGAAGCATCATCCGCTCCGCAGCGATGACGGCCGTCCTTCTGGCGACCGTCCTCCTCCTCGGACCCGCAGCAGCACAGCAGTACACCGGGGAAGAACTACCCTCGTACTCACGGGGAGGGGCGGATACCTGTCTGCAGTGCCACGACTATGACGAGAACGTAATGGCCATCTTCAAGACCCCCCACGGCTCGTTCAAGGACCCGCGTTCACCGTTCGCGAACCTGCAGTGCGAGGCCTGTCATGGCCCCGGCGGTGACCACACGCGCCGCCTGCGTCCTGGCCAGGAACAACCGCCAATGCCGGCATTCGGCCCGAACGCCGCACTGTCCGCGCAAGAGGCCACCCAGATCTGTCTCAGCTGCCACCGCTCCCAGGGCGACAGCGACGCGCACTGGGCCGGCAGCACCCATCAGCGCCAGGAAGTCACCTGCATGGACTGCCACCAGGTGCATGTGGAGAAGGACCCCGTGGTCGTCAAGGCCAACCAGGCGGAGGTCTGCTACCAGTGCCACACCCGGGTCCGCGCCCAGAGTCTCCGGCCCTTCGCCCATCCCGTGCGCGAGGGCCTGGTGGCCTGCACCGACTGCCATCAGCCACATGGATCCCTGACCGAGGCGATGCTGATCAGGCCGACCCTGAACGAGACCTGCTACGACTGTCATGCGGAGAAGCGGGGACCCTTCCTCTGGGAACACGCGCCCGCCGTGGAGAGCTGCGCCAACTGCCACCAGGCCCATGGATCCATTCATCCCGGGATGCTAGACCGCCGCGCGCCGCTGCTTTGCCAGAGCTGCCACTCGCGCGCCGGGCACCCGAGCATCGCCCAGACGGGCGACCGGCTTCCGGGGGGCGCCCCTTCGTCCTTCCTTCTTGGCCAGAGCTGCCTGAACTGTCACTCGCAGGTACACGGATCGAACCATCCCTCGGGAGCCAACCTCAGCCGCTAAGGGCACAGGGAGAGCACAGTCATGAACGAACGCACAGCCCACTTCAGCCCCAGGCGACTGTCGCTCGCCATTGCACTCGCGCTGTCGGCGAGCCTTTCCGTCCAGGCGGAACAGGACCAGGACCGCGAGGCGTCTTCCGACGCCCGTGCGGCGCCGTTCTCCTACTGGCCACAGGCCGACACCGAACGCTGGGAATGCGCGCAGTGCCCGGACGTCAGCGGAACCGAGGGGGATGTGACCGCTGGCGTCGGATACGTCTCCGAGGAGTCGGCCTTTTTCGGCCGCTACACCGGGCTGGACGACGACGGGTTGTATTTCCTCGGGGGAGCCCGGGCCAGTTACCGCGGCGAGGATGAGAAGTTTCTCGACCTGGAGGCGTCGAACCTCGGCCTCGACACCCGATCCCTCGGCCTGCGCGGCGGCGAACGCGGCCGGTACCGGGGCTACCTGAGTCATGACCGGATCCCCGGCTTCGTCGCGGAAGAACCGAGAACCGTATTCCGCGGAGTCGGCTCGACCCGGCTCACCCTGCCCGACGACTGGGAACGCGCGAACACGACCGCCGGCATGGGGCGCCTGAACGACAGCCTCACCGATGTCAGCCTGGACACCCGCCGGGACACGTTTGGCGCGGGCGTCGAGTTCTGGGGCGGGCGGGCCTGGGACTACGGCGTCGATTACCGCCGTACCGAACAGGACGGCTTCAAGATCCAGGGCGGAAGTTTTCTGACCACCGCATCCCTGCTTCCCGTAGAGGTCGACCGGGTCACCGATCAATTCGACTTGCGGGTCGCATACCGCCAGCAGGACTGGCACCTCGCAGCCAACTACCAACTATCCCTCTTCAACAACAAGGCCGACTCGGTCACCTGGGACAACCCGTTTTCTCTGGGTGGCGAGCAGGGACGCATGGCACAGGAACCGGACAACCGCTTTCACCAGGTCACGCTGTCGGGCGGCTGGCGACCGACCTCGCGCTGGGCCACCTCCGGTCGTCTGGCGATTGGACGGATGGAACAGGACGACACCTTTCTCCCGGCCACCATCAACCCGAACCTCATCGACCCCGGGTTGCCGCGCTCGAGTCTCGACGGACGCGTGGATACCCTCTCTGCCAACATCCGCGCGGTCTACGCAGCGGGCTCCCGGCTCACCGTGACCGGCGAGGGATTTTACGACGACCGTGACAACCGGACCCGGCGGGACGAGTTCGTTCAGGTTGGCACCGACACCTTTGTCGGGCCGGTCCGCATCAACCGCCCTTACAGCTACGAGCGTCTCGGGGGTCGGCTGATCGCCGATTTCCGCGCCTCCGACAAGGTCCGGCTGTCTGCCGGCGGCCGGGCCGAACAGGTCGAGCGGACCTTCCAGGAGGTCGACAAGACCGAAACCACCGCCGGCTGGGGCGAGATCCGCAGCACGCCGACGGATCGACTCGACATGACCCTCCGGCTCGCCCGCGAAGAGCGCAGGCTGGACGACGACTATACCCCCCTGCCCGACGTCATCCCGGAGGAAAACCCGCTCCTGCGCAAGTTCACCCTCGCAAGCCGCGACCGTGACCAGGTGCGCGCGGACATCGCCTACATGGTTTCCGACCGCGTGAGTCTGGGGCTCTCCGGCGACTATGCCAAGGACGACTACGAAGAATCGCGGATTGGCCTGATCGATGCCCGCGACACCGCCTATACCGTGGACATCTCCGCCGCGCCCCGCGACGATCTGACCGTTTCCGCCTTTTACGGGCGCGAGCGCATCGAATCGACCCTGGCCAGCAGCGCCGCCTTCGGTTTCCCGGACTGGACCGCCGATCAGCGCGACACCATCGATTCCTTCGGCCTGACCCTGGAGGCACGGGACGTCGGTCGCGAGGGCCTGGATGCCGGAATCGATTACGGCTATTCCTCGGGCACGGGCCGCATCAAGATGCGGACGGGGGTCCCCGCCGAACCACTCCCCGACCTCGAATCGCGACTGAACACGGTCAAGCTGTACGGACGCTACCGCGTCAACGAGAGACTCTCGGTCCGGGTCGACTATCTCTACGAGCGTTTTCGCTCCAAGGACTTCACCCTGGACAACGTGGACCCCGACACCATCCCCTCGGTGCTCACGCTCGGCGAGGAGAGTCCGGACTACTCGGCTCATTTCATCGGTACGAGCCTGAACTACCGCTTCTGATCAGCGGCCCGGAGCGCAGGGTCCTCCCCCTGTCATCTTGCCAAAATGGCAAGCCCGTTTGTCCATCTGGCAATCACCCAGGCCTCCATGGCCCCCAGGTCATTGATTTCAGGCTAAGCCGAGTCCGGCCCGCTTCTTGCTGCCGTACCCATGAACTCCCCATGGGCACTGCGCAATGAAGTCTTGCACACCAGGTTCCGGTCCCGCATTGAGCGGTCGTCCCGTAGATGCACATGCCTACCTGAGGCGTCTGAGGGGTCGTGGCGGCCGTGTCATCCGACCGCACCGTAAGCATCAAGCCCGGGCCGGCGCGTGAGGTATCGCTTCACCGCGCGCCCCGATGCACCGGGACCCGGACCTGGTGCTCCGGCCCTGATCGTTGCGGCCAACCCGCACCCGTCCAGGGCTGTCGGCTGCGGCGAATGCCGGTTGGCCGGCCAGTGCCTGCCACAATCCGTGGGCGCGGCCGGCAGAGAGATGCTGGAACGGCTGGCGCAGCCCACGCCCCTGCTGGAAAGAGGCGCGACACTCCATCATGAGGGCCGCGCCTTTGACAGCCTCTACGTCGTCCAGGTCGGTGCACTGAAGGGCGTTACCGGGGATGCTGTCGGGAAGGCGGTCATCGGCCGTTTCTTCCTCCCAGGCGAAATCATCGGACTCGATGCCATCGACCGGGGACGATTCAATCAGCACGTCGTTGCACTCGAGACCTCGGCCCTGTGCCGCATCCCCTACAACGTCCTGCTCAGTCAGACGGCGACCTTCCCGACCCTGATGAACTGGTTGCTGCGCCGGATCAGCGCCGAGGTCCTCAGCGAGCAGGAATCGCGGATGGCGTTTGCATCCGGCAACGGAGCCCAGGTGCTCGCGCGCGCATTGCTCGATCTGGGGCAGCGCTTCGCCCGCGGCGGTCTGTCCGCGACCCGAATGCGGCTGCCGATGACCCGGTACGAACTGGGAAGTTATCTCGGGCTCACGCCCGAGACCATGAGCCGGCTGTTCCGGCGATTCACTCGGCAACGCCTGATCGCCGCGGCACGAAGGGAGATCGAGCTGCTGGATGTCGACGGTCTGAGCCGACTCGCCAACCCCTTCCGCGAACGCAGGCATGCCATGCGCGTTCAGCATCTGCCACGGCTCGAGGCCCGGGGCTGACCTGCACCCGGGATCGGGGGGAACGAGGAACGCGTCAATCACCGGCCTCACGCCCAAGGTGCATGCCGGAGGCTCTGAGCGGTCGGAGGTCACAGTCTGCACCCCCGCGCCACCCGCCACACCGGCTGGCAAACAACAAGAACGGACAAGGAGAGGAAATGACACGCAAGACACTAGGAGCGGCCCTGATCACGGGCCTGATCGCGGTCGGCACCGGCGCGGCCGCAAACGAGATCGCGTCGGGGGAACTGCTTGCGTTCCAGTGCGCCGGTTGCCACGGCTTCAACGGCCACAGCGTCGGGCCGGCCACCCCTTCCATCGCCGGCTTCTCGGAGGACTACTTCGTGCAGGCCATGTTGGATTACAAGGAGGGCAACCGCTACGCCACCATCATGGATCGCATTGCATGGGGCTACAGCCAGGAGGAATTCGAAGCCATGGCCGAATTCTTCGCCGCCCAACCCTACCTGCCCGCAAGGCAGGGCTTCGACGCCGACCTCGCGGAACTCGGTGCGGACATTCACGACCGCTACTGCGGCAACTGCCACTCCGAAGGCGGGACCTACGCGGAATACGACAGCGCCCAGCTCGCCGGACAGTGGATTCCCTATCTGGAAGACGCCTTCGAGGACTTCATCGAGCACGGCCGCCCGCAGCCGCGCGGCATGCAGCGCCGACTGGCTGACTTCTCCGATGCGGACGTCCAGGCCCTGATCCACTACTACGCCAGCCAGCAGGATCCCGCGGCATACGTGCACGCAGACTGAGGAGCAGACACCATGGCACAGATCAATCGAAGAAGGTTCCTGCAGCTGGCCGGCCTGGGCGGCCTCGCCGCGGGGCTCCCCTGCGGCGCCGCCTGGAGCAGCCAGACCAAGGCCCGCGTCGTCATCGTCGGCGGCGGCACCGGCGGCGCGATCGCCGCGCGCTATGTGAAGGCCCTGGACCCGGCCATCGATGTGACCATCATCGAGGCCATCCCGCAGCACACCACCTGCTACATGAGCAACTGGGTGCTGGCCGAGATGCGCGACCTGGACAGCCTGACCCATGGCTACGACAACGCCAAGAAGCGCGGCATCAACGTGATCATCGACCGCGCCGAGCGCATCGACACCGAGGCCCACAGGGTCCTGACCGCCGGGGGCCAGAGCGTCCCCTATGACCGTCTGATCCTCGCCCCGGGCATCGATTTTCGCTGGAACGCCATCGAGGGCTACGACGCAGCCGCCGCCGAGGTCCTGCCCCATGCCTGGAAGGCCGGCCCGCAGACCGTGCTGCTGCAGGAACAGATCACGGCCATGGACGACGGCGGTGTGGTCGCGATTGTCGCCCCGCCGAATCCCTACCGCTGCCCGCCCGGGCCCTACGAGCGCGCGGCATTGATCGCCCACTACCTGCAGCGGCACAAGCCGAAGTCCAAGGTGGTGATCTACGACACCAAGGATGCCTTCTCCAAGCAGGGCCTGTTCCAGACCGGCTGGGAACGCCACTACCCCGGCATGATCGAATGGGTCGGCGGCTACGAGACCGCCGGCGGCATCAAGCGGGTCGATGTTTCAGGCCGCTCGATGCACACCGACTTCGATGATTTCCGGGCCGATGTGGTCAACGTCATTCCACCGCAGATGGCCGGCAAGGTCGCAATCGACTCCGGGCTCGCCGATGAGTCCGGCTGGTGCCCGGTGGATTTCCGTGACCTCGAGTCCACCCTGGCGCAGAACGTGCACATCATCGGCGATGCCATCGTCAGCAGCGCGCTGCCGAAATCGGCGTACATCGCCGCCTCCACCGCCAAGGTGGCGGCAGTGGCCGTGGTCGATCACATCAATGGCCGCGAACCGGGCAAGCCGGCCTACTTCAACACCTGCTACAGCCTGCTGAGCCCGGAGCACAGCATCTCGGTCTCCGGCGTCTACGAGCCGGTAACGGACGCTGATGGC
>NZ_JAWLHP010000012.1:0-55438 GCF_041690275.1 Thioalkalivibrio sp. | reverse complement strand
GCAAATGAAAAAGGCACCCGTAGGTGCCTGTTTTCACTGCTGTGTTGGTGGAGACGGCGGGAATCGAACCCGCGTCCGCAAGACCTCCGCCCTCGGCTCTACATGCTTATCCGCGTCTTTGCTTTAACTGATGGCTACCCGACGGGCAGGGACAACCAACAGCGATCCCGGTTGAGTTTTAGTGGATCCACCCCGGGAGAGCTTCACCACGATCCTGCGAGATCGACGCCCGGGTCTGGACGCGCAGGCGCGGCTCCAGTCGGACGGCACCCTACCGGGTTTTAAGCGGCGAGTGCGTAGTTGTCGTCGTTGGCAACTATTGGTTTGCAGCCGTTTTTACGAGGTCAGCTACAGCCTCGGCATGCACCTAAGGTTTCGTGACCCGCGTCGAAGCCATGTCGTCCCCTAAGTATCGAGTGAGACAGTGTAACCGAATACGGGTTCCGTGCCATCGGCAATGAGTCCGGCTTCGGTACAATGGCGCCTGTTTCAGGACCGCGGGGACCACCGATGCAAGTTTTCGAGGGAGGCCGGGCCTTGTCGCCCTTCCGGATCCGGCGACACGAGGCGCAGTTGCAGGAACGTGTCCCCGGGACTGTCCGGCTCGCGGCCCGCTTCGTGTATTTCGTGGACACCCGCCGGAGGCTCACGGGCGACGAGGCGCAGCGGCTGGAGACCCTCCTGCTCGGTGAGGGAGCGCCCTGGACCGGAACCGGCCTGGAACAGCCGGGCACGCTGTTCGTGATTCCCCGCCTGGGCACGATCAGTCCGTGGTCCTCCAAGGCGACGGAGATCGTGTGGCACGCCGGACTGGAATCCGTGGTCCGGCGCGTGGAACGGGGCATCCAGTGGTTCGTGGAGGGGATTGCGGAGCGCCAGGTCCCGTTGAACGTGTTTTCCGCGCCGCTGCACGACCGGATGACCGAGACGGTGGTGGCCGAGGCGGCAGAGGCGGCTGCGCTGTTTCGGGAGGAAAGTCCGCGGCCGCTTGAGCGGGTCGCGCTGGAGCCGGGCCCGGTCGCGGCATTGCAGGCCGCCAACCTCGAGCTGGGTCTGGCGCTGTCGGCCGACGAGATCGAGTATCTTGCCGACGCCTACGCCGCCATCGGCCGGCCACCGTCCGACGCCGAGTTGATGATGTTCGCTCAGGCCAACTCTGAGCATTGCCGGCACAAGATATTCAACGCCGGATGGGTGCTCGATGGAGCGGCCGAGCAGCAGACCCTGTTTGGCATGATCCGCCACAGCTTCAACCAGCATCCGGAGGGCGTCTTGTCCGCCTACTGCGACAATGCCTCGGTGATCGAGGGGCATCGTGGCATTCGTCTGGTGCCCGACGGCGATTCCGGTGCGTATCGAAGGCTGGAACTCGACCTGCCCATCCTGATGAAGGTGGAGACCCACAATCACCCGACGGCGATCTCGCCCTTTCCCGGTGCCGCGACCGGTTCCGGCGGCGAGATCCGCGATGAAGGCGCCACCGGCCGCGGCTCGAAACCCAAGGCCGGCCTGACTGGATTCACTGTCTCGAACCTGCGCATTCCCGAATTCCCGCAGCCCTGGGAGCTGGACTTCGGCAGGCCGGGCCGGATCGAGAGCGCGCTCGGCATCATGATCGACGGTCCGATCGGTGCCGCGGCCTTCAACAACGAGTTCGGCCGGCCGGCACTGTGCGGCTATTTCCGCACGCTGGAACTGGAGACGGGTCCGGCGGAGGGCCGGACGCTGTTCGGCTACCACAAGCCGATCATGATCGCGGGAGGGGTGGGCTCGATCCGACGCGAGCACGTGCACAAGGAGCCGTTGCCGTCGGGAACCCCGATCATCGTGCTTGGCGGCCCGGCAATGCTCATAGGCCTTGGCGGGGGCGCGGCGTCCTCGATGGCGAGCGGCACCAGCGCCGAGCAACTGGATTTTGCGTCGGTGCAGCGCGGAAACCCCGAGATGGAGCGGCGCTGCCAGGAGGTGATCGACCGCTGTACCGCGCTGGGTGAGGACAATCCCATTCTGTCGATCCACGACGTGGGGGCGGGCGGGTTGTCCAACGCGATCCCGGAGATCCTCAACGATGCCGGGCGGGGCGGGCATATCGAGCTGCGCGATGTGCCGTCGGCGGAGCCCGGCCTGTCGCCGCTGGAATTGTGGTGCAACGAGGCACAGGAACGCTATGTGCTGGCGATCTCCGCAGACCGTCTGGAGACCTTCGCCGCGATCGCCGAGCGGGAACGGGCCCCGTTTGCGGTGGTCGGCGAGGCCACCGGGGAGACCCGTCTCCGGGTCGATGACGCGCTGCTGGGCACGCCGGCGGTGGATCTGCCGATGTCCGTCCTGCTCGGGAAGACGCCGCGCATGACCCGCTCGGACGAACGGCAGCCCGCGCAGACCCGGGCACTCGCGCTCCCGTCGGACATCGAGGCCGCACTCGCGCGCGTGCTGCGGTTGCCCAGTGTGGCGGCCAAGCACTTTCTGATCACCATCGGCGACCGGACCGTGGGCGGCCTGACCGCGCGGGATCAGATGGTCGGTCCCTGGCAGGTCCCGGTCGCCGATTGCGCGGTCACGCTTACGGACTTCGACTCGTACACGGGCGAGGCCATGGCCATGGGCGAGCGCTCCCCTGTTGCGATGCTGTCCGCTCCGGCCTCGGGCCGTATGGCCGTGGGCGAGGTCGTGACGAACCTGGCCGGAGCCGATATCGCCGATACGGCGCGGATCCGGCTCTCGGCGAACTGGATGGCCGCGGCGGGCGTTCGCGGGCAGGACGCGGCCCTGTTCGACACAGTGCGTGCGGTGGGGGAGGAGCTTTGCCCGCACCTGGGCATCAGCATCCCCGTGGGCAAGGACTCCCTCTCGATGCGGACGGTGTGGGAAGAGCCCGGCGGGCGCCGCGAAATGATCGCTCCGGTGTCGCTGATCGTCTCCGGCTTTGCCCCGGTGAGTGATGCCCGCAGAACGCTGACTCCGCTCCCGGACACCCGCGCCCGCGGCCCGCTCTGGCTGGTGGACCTCGGCGAGGGATTGTGCAGGCTGGGCGGGTCGGCATTGGCTCAGGTCTTCGGGGAGGTGGGTGACCATCCGCCGGACGTCGTCAGCCCCGAGCGGCTGCGAGGCTTTTTCGGGGTGATTCAGCATCTCAAGGCCCGTGGCCTGATCACCGCCTACCACGACCGATCCGACGGCGGGTTGATCGTCACCCTGCTGGAGATGGGCTTCGCCGGGCGCTGCGGACTCGAGATCATCGTGCCGGATGCGGTTGATCCGGTGGCGTGGCTGTTCAACGAGGAACTCGGTGCGGTGTTGCAGGTGGTGCCGGGCGCCGAATCCGCGGTGCGCGAGGCCTTCTCGGCGCTCGGGCTTGCCGATCACCTGCACCCGGTCGCCGCGCTGGATCCCTCCGGCGGGGTCCGGATCGAGCAGGGCGGCCGGCCACTCTTCGCGTCGGATCGTGCCGGCCTGCAACGGCAATGGCAGGAGACCAGCTTTCATATGCAGCGGCTGCGCGACGAGCCGGGATGCGCGCGCGAGGAGCTGGAACGGGTGGACACGGACGGCGGACTGCTGGCCGATCTGCGCTTCGATCCCGACGACGACGTGGCGGCTCCGTACATCGCCGGCGGGAACCGGCCGCGTGTCGCGATCCTGCGCGAGCAGGGAGTGAATGGTCAGGCCGAGATGGCGGCGGCCTTCGAGCGTGCCGGGTTCGAGCCGGTGGACGTGCACATGACCGATCTGCTCGCCGGTCGGCAGGACCTGTCCCGGTTCCGGGGACTGGCCGCCTGCGGGGGGTTTTCCTACGGCGACGTGCTCGGCGCCGGCGGGGGCTGGGCGAAGACCATCCTCTTCAACAGCGCGCTGCGCGACCAGTTCCAGGCCTTCTTCGAGCGTTCCGACAGCTTCGCGCTTGGCGTCTGCAATGGTTGCCAGATGCTGTCGCATCTCGCTCCACTGATTCCCGGTACCGAACACTGGCCGCGCTTCGTGCGCAACCGCTCCGAGCAGTTCGAGGCGCGTTTCGCGCTCGTGCGGATCGAGGACAGCCCGTCGGTTCTGCTCAGCGGCATGGCGGGTTCGGTACTGCCGGTGGCCGTGTCGCACGGGGAGGGCAGGGCACACTTTGCGGACCCGGAGGGCCTGGAGGCGGTGCAACGCGCGCGACAGGTGGCCCTGCGCTACGTGGAGGCCAATGGCGCACCGGCCCAGGCCTATCCAGCCAATCCGAACGGCTCACCGGTGGGCGTCACCGGTCTCGCCAGCGCCGACGGCCGGGTAACGGTGATGATGCCGCACCCGGAACGCGTGTTCCGGACCGTGCAGAATTCCTGGCACCCACCCGACTGGGGCGAAGACGGTCCCTGGCTGCGGCTCTTCCGTAATGCCCGGGTCTGGACGGGGTGACTGCAGTAGCCGCATCCTGGCTCGCGTGCCGTTGCACTGTCGAGTCTGAAAACTCTCGTATAAACAGATGGAAAATGGTCACTTTTCATGCAAAAGATGCGCATCTTGATGGTCTGCATGGGCAACATCTGCCGATCGCCAATGGCCCAGGGGGTGTTTGCGAAGCGGGTGCGTGATGCGGGTCTCGAACACGTGATCCAGGTGGATTCCGCAGGCACCCACGGCTACCACGTGGATGAACCCCCCGACCGCAGGGCCCAGCTCACGTCACGCTCCCGCGGCTACGAGCTGGGTGACCTGCGGGCCCGGCGCCTGGAGGAACAGGACTTTCGCGAGTTCGACTACATACTGGTGATGGACGAGGACAATCTCAGCCATGCGCGGGCGCTGGAGCCGGAAGACGGCAGGGCACGCCTGCATCGGTTCCTCGAGTTCGCCGGGGCCCGGCGCGAGCGTGAGGTGCCCGATCCCTATTACGGGGGCGCTCAGGGCTTTGAAAAGGTGCTGGACCTGATCGAGGACGCGGCGGACGGTTTCCTGTCACACCTGAGGGCGCGGCACCGGTTCTGAATCGTTCGGGGTCCGGCCGGGGCGCCCCGGCCGGGCGGTGCGGAGCCATGCTGCAAGGCCGGTACCCGATTGCATCCGCAAGCACGCCCGCCCCCGCGGTGGGCAGGTCCGGAATCGGGTGGCCATTCCGGTACCTGCCCACTGTGCTCCGGCGTGTCGGCAGTCCTCCGCGGGCATCCAACGTCCCGCGCGGCGCATCGGGGGAGGACCTACTTTTCCTCGTTCATTTCGACGACCGATTCGGTCGTCGCGTCCGAGCCCTTCTCCTGTTTCGAACTGCGGCTGCGGCGCGCGGGTCTCTTGCGCGTCGGCTTGTCGGCCTCGGCGGCCTCCTCTCCGGCGGGTTGGGTCGCGCCCGCAGCAGGTTCGGTGCGTGCGTCCGGCGCTGTCCCCGGCTCGGTGCCGGCGTCATCGGCCGCCGGTGTTGTCTTGTTCGCCGTGGAACGGGGCTTGCGGGCCCGGCGTGGACGTCGGGATTTTGCCTGTGCCGCCTCGTCTTCGTCGGCCGCCTTTGCCGTCACGGACTTCGCGCCTTCCTCGGTCTTCCCTTTCGGCACGTCCTCGGCCGGGGCCGGCTGCTTCGGCGATCCAGCGGACTTCCCCTCTTCCGCAGCGGATGGTTCCGCCGGAGGCGGCGCCTGCCTGGCGGCGGTCGGAGGCGGGGCGGGTACCGCGGCATCGCCGGGCGCAACCGGGGTCACGGGCTCTGAGCCGGTCCCTTGATCGCCGGATTCCGCGGCAGCCGAGGCGGCCATACGGGCCAGGGCCGCACGGGCCTCCCGCTGGCGCCTTTCGGCGGCGTCTTCGGCATCAGCGTCAACCGTGCTCCCTGCATCCTGTGCGGAAGGGGCGGTTTTCTGCGTCGGTGCCTCCGTCGGTGGAGCGGATTCGGCATCCTGACTCACGGGCGCATCCGCGTCCCCCCCGGGCGCGGGCGGCGCAGTATCGTCCTTCCGCGCGGTGGCAGGTGGCGCAGTAGATTCGGATCCGCCCGGGGTGGATGCCGGACGCGGGTCCCGCTCGGCGCCCGCGTCCTGCTCTTCGGTCCTGCGCTCGGATTCCGCCCCCGCGGGACGGTTGCGGTTGCGTCGGCGTCCGCCACGGCGGGAACGCCGGCTGCGGGTACGCGCGCCCTCGTCCCGTGCCTCCTCGTCCGCTTCGGGGTGGGATTTCCCGGCGGCGGCCTTGCCCGCTTCTGCGGGCTTTCCGGTGTCTGGCTTCTCCGTGCTCGGGCGCTCGTCCCGGGCCTTGCCGGTGCCGGCGGCCTTGCGGGTCTTCGTGTCGCCGGACGGCTTCGCCTCCGCCGAGTCCTTGCGCGTACGCTCGCCGCGCCGGCCTCCGCGGCGTCGATCGCCGGATGCCGGTTCGTCGTCGTTGCGCCTGCGTTCACCGCGTGCGGGCCGTCCGACCGGTTTCTTTTTCGAATCGTCCTCGGGCGCTGCAGTCTCCGGCTCCTCCGTTGGCATGCTGCTGGCCGGGAAGAGCGCCGCCCAGATCCGTGCGAAGAACCCCGGCTGTGTCACGGGTTGCGGTATCGGGACCGCGGCACGCGCGGGTGTCGGGCTCGGGGGTGGTGCCGATGCCGGGATGTTCTGCACCAGCGGACGATCAGGGCGCGCCCGCCGCTCCAGTTCCGCGATTTCCTCAGCCGTGTCGGTCTCTTCAACGAACTGATAGGAGCTCTTGCCGGCCAGTTCGTCCTCCTGCCCGTCATCGCGGATCCGCCGCACCGTGTAGTGGGGCGTCAGGAGCTGGTTGCTGGGGAGGATGCTGATGTCCACGTCGTGACGCTCCTCGATGTCGGCCAGGGAATCCCGCTTCTCGTTCAGCAGGAAGGTGCCGACGTCCACCGGTACCTGGGCGAGCACGATGCTGGTTCGCTCCTTCATCGCCTCCTCTTCCACGAGGCGCAGGATGGACAGCGCCAGCGATTCCACGCTGCGGATCTGGCCCTGGCCCTGACAGCGGGGGCAGGTGATGTGGCTGGATTCTCCCAGCGAGGAACGCAGGCGCTGCCGGGACATCTCCAGCAATCCGAAGCGGCTGATCCGGCCCACCTGGACCCGTGCCCGGTCCATCTCAAGGGCCTTGCGCAGCCGCGTCTCCACCTCGCGCTGGTGGCGGTTGGAGCTCATGTCGATGAAGTCGATCACGATCAGACCGCCGAGATCGCGGATGCGCAGCTGGCGGGCGACCTCCTCTGCGGCCTCGAGGTTGGTGTGAAACGCCGTCTCCTCGATGTCGCCCCCCTTGGTCGAGCGCGCCGAGTTCACGTCGATCGAGATCAGCGCCTCGGTGTGATCGATGACCAGCGCGCCACCCGCGGCGAGCCCCACGTTCCGGTCGAACGCGCTCTCGATCTGGCCCTCGATCTGGAAGCGGTTGAACAGCGGCACCGGGTCCGCATAGTGGCGGAGCTTGCGCAGGCTGTTCGGCATCACGCGCTCGACGAACTCCTGTGCCTGGCGATAGACGGTCTCGTCGTCGATCACGACCTCGCCGACGTCGTTGCGCATGTGATCGCGCAGGGCCCGGATGATGACGTTGCTTTCCTGGTGGATCAGCGCCGGGGCCTGCGCCTCGGAGGAGGCCTCGAGGATGGCGGCCCAGAGGGACGTCATGTAGTCGAGGTCCCACTGCAGTTCCTCGGTCGTCCGGCCGACGCCTGCGGTGCGGGCGATCACCCCCATGCCCTCGGGGATCTTCAGGTCCGCCAGTGCCTCGCGCAGTTCGGCGCGGTCCTCCCCCTCGATGCGCCGCGAGACTCCGCCGGCACGGGGATTGTTCGGCATCAGCACAAGGTAGCGTCCGGCGAGGCTGATGTAGGTGGTCAGCGCCGCGCCCTTGTTGCCGCGTTCTTCCTTTTCCACCTGCACCAGCAACTGCTGGCCTTCCTTCAGGAAGTCGCGTATCGGCTTGTCGGTCTCCTCGGGAGCACCGACTGCCGAACGGGCGATCTCCTTGAACGGCAGGAAGCCGTGGCGTTCGGCCCCGAAGTTGACGAAGACCGCCTCGAGGCTTGGTTCTACCCGGGTGATCCGGGCCTTGTAGATGTTGGCCTTCTTGCGTTCGCGAGAGGGAAGTTCGATATCAAGATCGTAGAGGCGCTGGCCATCGACCATCGCCACACGCAGCTCTTCCGGCTGCGTGGCATTGATGAGAATCCGTTTCATGCATTGAACTCGTCTGGGCGTCTCTGCCTTCCGCGAGCGATTGCGCGCGCAGGGCGCTCCGGGATGCGGATGTGGGCGCCAGCGGGGGGCGGGACATGTCCACTGAAGACAGTCGCCCGCCCAGCAGCCAGGCTGGCAACAGGAACAGCGCCAGCAGGTGCTTGCAGGCGCGCTCAGGGAAAAGACAGGACTGGGTTAGAAGAATAGGTATCACGATCGCTTGCAGCGAGGACCGGACGGCCGGTGCGGCCATGCCGGTGTGTGTACGAGGGAAGGCCATTGTCGATAAAGCGCCGTTCCGGCCGACAATCTAGGGCAAAAACGTCTGACTGGCAAGCAAAAAGATTGTTGGTCGAGGGACAGCGGGAGCTTGCCGGTGTCAGTGGTTCCCGGCGGGGGCGGCCCGGATGCGGCTATGCGGGCATGTGCGCAGACGACGCCCGCACGTCCCACTTAGTGGGCGGCACCTGCACCGACGCGGCGCAGCCAGTCGGCCAGCGGTTCCTCCGTGGAGCCGCGCTTGCGCAGCATGTCGACGATCTGCTGCTGCGGGCCAAAGCGGTTCACGTCGATGGAATGCGCCCTGGTTGGACGGGCGTACTCCCTGCGCGGCGCAGACGGCAGCGGCAACGGGCTCTCCCACATCCGGTCGAGTTCATCCGTCTCCATTGCCCAGACGCGCTGGATCTCCGCCATCTCCTCGGAGCTGAGCACCTCGCGGGCGGGTGATGGCACACCGGTCGCGGCGGGCGTTGCGCGAGAAAGGGCCGACTGGCTCGACGGGCCGCCCGGCGCGGGCGCTGGCTCGGGTTGCTGCGGATCCGGGGCAGAGGGAGGGGCGGGAGCCATGCCGGATGTGTCGATCAGCTCGCGCAATCGGGAGAGCATTGCCTCGTTTCCGGGTTCGCTGGCAAGCCGCTCCAGTGATCGTGAGAGGTCGATCGCAGGCTCGCCGCGCCGGTTCCAGTAAGCCTCGGCGATGGAGTCGATCCAGGCCGCGATCGTGGCCGCCTCGGCATCGTTGTCCAGTGCGTCCGCAATCCGTGTGCGCAACCGGTCGAGGACCGTGGCCAGGTCGGCCTCCGGCCCGATCCCGGCGTTTGCCGGGGCGTCGGCCGGTGTCCCTGCCTGCGTCCGGGCCGGATGCGGGCGCCCCGGAAGCGAGCGCAGGCGCCGCATCCAGGACTCGATCGACCCGTCACGGTCGGGCAGGCGGGCGAACGCGCGATCGAGCGCATCAGACAGCCGGAGGAAGGTGCGGGCCGACGGATCGCTGTCGGGTAGCAATGCAACGGGACGCTGCAGCATCGCCGCCGCGCTGAGACTCTCGTCGCGAGGGACGAAGCCGAGCAGCCGCATGCTCGCACCGCTGTGTTCCTGCACGAGGCTGCTGAAGCGGTTGAAGACCTCCCAGGCCTCGTTCTGGTTCGCGACACGGTTGACCAGCACCTGGTAGCTGCCGGGGCGCTCGTTCTCCAGTTGCTGCACCAGTTCGCTTGTGTCGGCGAGACAGGCGGAGTCGGGCGTCAGGACGAGAAGGATCAGGTCCGCGGAGGCGATGAAGGCGGGGGACGCCCCGCCACCGGCGGCCGTGTCCACTAGGAAGCAGTCGCACTGTTCCACCAGGATGGTGAACTCGTCGGTGAGGTGGCGCTCCTGCGCCGGTGTGAACGGGCCGTGGCGTCCGAGTGTTCCGGCCGAGGGGAGAAGCCTGAGGCCATGCTGGCTTTCGAGCATGACCCGGGAGAGCGGGTACTGCTCGAACAGCATCCGCTCCAGCTTGTGCCGCGGCTGCAACCCGAGCAGAAACAGCACGTTTCCGGGGCCGGAATCGAAATCCCAGACGCAGACGCGGCGGTCGGCCTTGGCGAGGGCCAGGCCAAGGTTAACCACGACGCTCGACTTGCCGACACCATCCCTGCCGCTGACGACAGCGACCACGCGCGGGGAGCCGTGTCCCGCGGGAGCCTGCAGTCCTGTATCTGTCGTGGCCATTGCGCCGCCCTGGGCCTGATGATGAAAATCGTCCGGGTGCAGGGCATCCGGGGATCGCGAAAGCTCTATCTCCTCCCCATGAACGCTAGCAGATCGGCCCGCGTTTCGCCACGCGGATCGGACAGACGGTTCCCGGGGCGGGTGCGGGCGGAGCCCATGGCGCGGGCGCGCGGGTGAGGCGGCGTGCGGACCACGCGCGGGGACCGAACTGGGGCGCTTGCGTATATACTTTCCGCGAAATCCATGCGGGCGGGCGGCTCGCGGTGCGCCCGGGGCCGGATGCCGGGGAAGTCCGGACGTGCCCTTCAAGGTCGGGGAGCGTGATGGTTGCGCAACGAAGCTACACCGGTGTTGTTCCGGGTCTGCCCCAGGTACTCCTCGCGATCCTGGAAGGCCTGCAGGGCGCCGGGCCGGAGGAGACGGAGGTGGCGGGCTGGATCCAGCGGGATCCGGGGCTCGCGCTCGAGCTGCTCTGCGCAGCGCATGCGGAACCCGGCGCGCCTTCGGCCGGCTGCCACAGCCTCGAGAGCGCCGTTGCCGCGCTGGGGGAGGATGCGGCGCGCGCGCTGGTCCTTTCCCGTATCTCGCAGCAGTTCTTCGCTCCGCTGCCGCCGGCGGTATTCGACGCGCTGCAGAGGGCCTGGCGATACGCCATGATCGCCGCCGACCTTGCGCAGGTGCTCGCGACCCTGACGCGTTACCGGGATCCCGAACAGGCGCGAATCTGTGGGCTTCTGCTCGGCGTGGGGCCCACCGAGCTTATCGCGCGGCAGCAGCCCGGTTACCTGGCGGCCCTTGACTCGCATCCAGTCACGGAAGAGCTGCTTGAGGCGCAGCGCGACCACTTCGGGACCGACCAGATCGAGCTCGGGATCCGGGCGGCGGAGCGCTGGTGTCCCGGCGGCTTCGCGGTCGATGCGCTGCGCTATCAGCTCGCGTCGACGGAAGAGGTGGGCGATGCCCATCACCTGGTGAAGATCGTGAATCTCGCCGGCGGACTCGCGGCGGGTGCGGCGACCGGCGACGCCGGCGTCGATGCGGCCGGAACGCTGTTCGGCCTGGAGCCGGAACTGACGCGGGCGCTGCGTCAGCGGGTATTCGCCGACGTCGATCGGCTCGCTGGTGCGCTTGGGCTCCCGACCGCCGATGTCGAACCGGATGTGGCGATGTCCGGCGCCTATCGTGCGCTGGGCCAGCGTCTGGATCTTGCCGGGCGATTGACACAGTGCCGGTCGCAATTGCTGGAAGCCCGGGGTCCGGCGGAGATACGGGCCGCGGTGCGGGCGGGGGCCAGGAGCCTGCTGGGTGTCGAACGAAGCCTGCTGTTCACCGCCGACAGCGGCGCCAGCCAGTTGAGCGCCTGGCTCGACGACGACGACCAGCCGACCTTTGTGCTCAGGGTCGCGCCGGGGCGAAGCCTGGTGGCAGACTCGCTGATCGGGGGTGATGCGCGCCGGGGTGAAGGGACGTCCGTGATCGACCGGCAGCTGGCCGGCGTGATGGGGGCCGAGCAACTCTGGTGTCTCCCGCTGGTGCACGGCGCGGCGATGCTCGGTGTCCTGGTCCTGGGACTGGCCCCGGGGTCTGTCGATGCCGGGGGTGACCAGGAAGGTGTGGCCGGGGCGCTTGCTGCGGAGATCGCCGCCGCCTTGTCTGCCCGTGCCACACCTGAAGCAGGGGGCAGGGCCGGCGTTGCGGTGGGCGATCCCGGGGAAAGGGAACGTCTGCGTTTCCGGATATCTACGCCACTGACCGTGATCCACAATCACCTGGAGATGCTGCGGGCCCGGATCGGCAACGAGGCGTCGGCCGGCGACAGCCTGGACCGGATTCGGGCCGAGACGCTGCGCATCCAGGAGGTCCTCGCGGACTCCGGGAACGACATGCCGGCCGCTCCCGCTGGCGTGCCGCTGAACGAGCCGGTGCGGGAGGTGGTGTCCGCACTCGAGTCCAGCCTGCTGGCCCCCGCCGGCATCAGCCTGAGGCTCGATCTCGATCGCCTCGAGCCTCGGGTGACAGTGGCGGCGGGCGACCTGCAGGCGCTGCTGCGCCACGTGCTCCGTCACGCCGGCGAGACGCTGGAACGGGGATCCGAGGTCCTCGTCGCGACCCGGGGCGGGGTGAGCATGAACGGACAGGAGAATGTACAGTTGGAGGTCAGGGACGACGGACCCGGGCTGCCGGACGCGGTCCGCGCCCGGCAGCCCGGGTCCGGACCGGCGGAGTCGGAGTCAGCGTGGGGGGAGCCGGCGCTGGCGCGGGTCCGAGAGCTGACAGAGGCGATGGGGGGCACGATGATCTGTACCAGTGACCGCTCGGGCACCCGGTTTCAATTCCTCTTGCCCGGGAGACCGTCCGAAGCCGAGGCCGACAAGCGGCGGGGGCATGCATGATCGGTTTGGACGACGAAGCCGAACCGCGCTCCGAGGTCCGCATTCTGCTGTCGGATGACGACCCCCGCATGCTCGAGAGCCTGCGCGGGCTTCTGAGCATGCACAAATACCAGGTAGACACCGCACCGGGCGGACGCCAGGCCCTGGAAATGCTCGAGCGGAAGCAGTATGACGTGCTGCTCCTCGACCTGGCGATGCCGGATGTCGATGGTCACGAGGTGATGCGCGGGATGAAGGAGCGCAGGATCACGACCCTGACCATCGTGGTCAGCGGCAATCCCTCGCTCGATGGCATCGCCACCGCGCTGCGGGCGGGTGCCTACGATTACCTGAAGAAGCCCTACATTCCCGAGGAACTGCTGGCGACGGTGAACAACGCGGTGCGCAAGAAGCGGCTGGAGGAGAGCCACAAGGTGATCCAGGTGCGCCTCAACCGCTCGGAACGCCTGCATCGTCTGATCGTGAACCACTCGCCGGATATCGTGTACATCCTCGACGACCAGGGACGCTTCAGTTTCCTGAACGCCACCGTGAGCAAGCTCCTCGGCTACACCCCGGACGAACTCCTGGGCGTGTCCCTGCTCGATGTCATGGAGGAGGACCAGCAGGAAAAGGGACGGTATTTTCTCGAGCAGGCGAAGCATCCCTACGATGAGGTCCGTTCCCTCGAAGTGGCCCTGCGGCCGAAGTTCCGGGGACGCTCGCGCAGGCATTTCGAGCTCGTGATCTGGCCGATGCTGGACGACGAGAACCCCTACCACGATGGCGGCCGCTACCACACCTACGGCACCGCGCGCGATATCACGGAGCGCATGGAGGCCGAGGAGTTCATCAGCTTCCAGGCCTATCATGACCTGCTGACCCGCCTCCCGAACCGCGCGCTGTTCAAGGACCGCTTGAACATCGCGCTGACCCAGGCGGCGCGCGAGGGCCATCAGCTCGCGGTGATGTTCATCGACCTTGACCGATTCAAGGTGATCAACGACTCCCTCGGGCACACGGTCGGTGACCGCCTGCTGCAGGCCGTCAGCGAACGCCTGCTCAACTGCGTGCGCAAGGGCGATACCCTGTCCCGCTTCGGCGGCGACGAGTTCACGCTGCTGCTCCCGGAAGTCCGGGACTGGGAATCCGCGGCACAGGTCGCGGAGAAGATCCTGGCCAGCATCCGTGCACCGTTCAAGCTGGATGGCCACGAGATCTTCGTTGGCGCGAGCATCGGCATCGCAATGTTTCCCTCCGGCGGCGCCAGCATGGACGCGCTGATCAAGAATGCCGACATTGCCATGTACCGCGTGAAGAACACCGGCCGTGACGGATTTCAGCTCTACACCCCCGAAATGGCGGGCGCCACCCAGCGCCTGCAGCTCGAGCAGGAGATGCACCGCGGGTTGGCCCGCGACGAGTTCTTCGTCGTGTACCAGGCCCAGATGCACGCTGAACGCGGTGAGCTGATCGGTGTCGAGGCGCTGGTGCGCTGGCGACATCCCAAGCTCGGCTGCCTCGAGCCAGCCGAATTCATCTCCATCGCGGAGGAGAGCCGCCTGATCATGGAGCTGGACCGCAACACGCTGCAGCGGGCCGCCCGGGAGCTCACTCAGCACCGCCGGCGCTTCGGCAAGGAGCTGCGGCTCTCGGTGAACGTCTCCCCCGTGATGGTCTCGCGCGAGGACTTTGTCGAGGGCGTGCTGGACATACTGCGGCAGGAGGACTTCCCGCCGGGGCTGCTGGAGATCGAGATCACCGAGAACCTGCTGCTCAACGACCGCAAGGACGTGATCGACAAGCTGCACCAGCTGAGCGAAGCCGGCGTCCAGATCGCGATCGACGACTTCGGCACCGGCTACTCCTCACTGAGCTATCTGCAGAAGCTTCCGATCCATACCCTGAAGATCGATCGCAGCTTCACGCAGCACATCAGGAACTGCGAGGAGGGGGCCTGCCTGGTGAACGCCATCGTGGCGATGGCCCAGGGGTTGCACATGGAGATCGTGGTCGAGGGTGTGGAGACCGAGATGCAGCTGGAGTACCTGAGGTCCCTCGGATGCCCGGTGGTCCAGGGCTTTCTCTACGGCCCGCCCGACACGCTGGAGAAGGTCTGGACTCAGGCGACGGGCCGGAGCCGGGAAGCCAGCGCCGCCGGGTTGTGAAGACTCCGCATCAACGATCGATGGCGTGCCGCCGCGTCGGCCGTGCACCGTCGCGGGTTCTTCCCGCGCGGTGAATCCGCTAGCATCTTGCGATGGCCAAGCCTTCCGGTCCCATCCTCCTGAGTGTTCCCGCCGTGGCAGAGGGTCAGCGGCTGGACAACTTCCTGCTGCGGCAGCTGAAGGGCGTTCCCCGCAGCCTGGTCTACCGACTGGTGCGCAAGGGGGCCATCCGGGTGAACGGGCGCCGGGTCCGGGTCGAGCGCCGGGTGTCTGGCGGGGACGAGATCCGGGTGCCTCCCCTGGATCGTCCCGCCGATGGTGGTGCCGAGACGCCGGTGCACGTCCCGGATGGGGTGCTGCGCCTTCTGCGAGCCGGGATCATCCACGAGGACGACGACTACCTGGTGCTGGACAAACCCGCCGGCCTGGCGGTACACGGCGGTAGCGGGTTGTCGTTTGGCATCATCGAGGCCGCACGCCTCCTGCGCCCGGGGGAACCGCTGGAACTGGGCCACCGGCTGGATCGCGAGACCAGCGGGTGCCTCGTGCTCACCAAGAGCCGGCGCGGACTGCAGGCCTTTCACGAGGCCCTGCGCGCCGGGCACGTGGCCAAGCGCTACCTCGCGCTGGTGGCCGGACGCTGGCAGGGTCCGCCGCGACGCTGCGATCTGCCGATCGCTCAGGAACGGGACGGCACCGGCCGCAGACGCATGCGGGCGGTGGCACAGTCCGATGCCGCCACCGCGCGATCCGCCATCAGCCTGTTCACGCCGGTGGAGCCGTACGGACAGTTCACGCTGGTGGCGGTCGATATCGGCACCGGGAGAACCCATCAGATACGGGTCCACGGAGGGGCACTGGGGCACCCGGTCGCAGGCGATCACGACTACGGAAACCCGGAGGCCAACCGGACGGCGCGGGCCGCGGGACTGCAGCGCATGTTCCTGCACGCCCAGTCGATCCGCTTTCCCGACTGGCAGGGAGAGGAGCGGCTCTACTCCGCGCCCCTGCCGGACGACCTGCAGGATGTGCTGCAGACCCTCGCGGAGGGCGGCCGATGATCCCGCGCACGCGATCGGATGCGCTGGCGCTGGTCGCCTTCGACTGGGACGGGACGCTGATCGACTCGATCGCGCGCATCGTGCGCTGCCTCCACCTCGCGATCGAGGAGATCGGTGCCGAGTCCCGGAGCGATGCGCAGCTCAGGGACATCATCGGGCTCGGCGTGCAGCAGGCCACGGAGGACCTCTACCCGGGGGCGGATGAAGTCTTCATGAGAGAACTCACGCGCGCCTATCGCGCACATTATCTGGAACGGGACACCACACCGACGCCGCTGTATCCCGATGCCGAGGCCACTCTGCGGATCCTCGCCGAGCGCGGGTTTCTGCTGGCAGTGGCTACCGGGAAGTCGCGCCGCGGCCTGGACGAGGCGCTGGCGGTCAGCGGACTGGGCGGCTACTTCGACGCGACGGTCACCGCCGACGAGCACCCGTCCAAGCCGCATCCGGGCATGCTGGCGCACCTGCTCGATCGTCTGGGGGTTGATCGCCGGGATGCGGTGATGATCGGTGACAGCGCCTACGATCTCCTGATGGCCCGGAGCCTCAGGGTACTGGGGGTGGGAATCACCCACGGGGCACACGACAGATATCGTCTGCGGCGCAGCGGAGCCGCAGCGCTGATTGACGAGCTCTCCGAGATCCCGCCCCTGCTGGAGCCGGGGCGACGCCCCACCTGAATTTCCGGGGCGCTCCAGGGTCCCTTGCGATGTCCGGCGCGAGCCGGGCCCGCACCCGTCACGCCGGCATGTCCGGCTGTTCAGCAACGCAATCAGGAAGGATTCATGGCCAATTCAAATCCGGAAGAACAATCGAACTGGGAACGGGAGACGCTGGAAAAGCTGCTGCTTGCGCAGGTGACGGAGCAGCGGCGGGCGCGGCGCTGGGGCATATTCCTCAAGCTGCTGCTGCTCGCCTACCTGTTTGCCCTGCTGTTTCTCGTATGGGGCGGGGATCTGGGACTTTCCGAGCTGTTCGGCGGGGACAAGGAGCCGCAGGAGCACGTAGCCGTCATTGACATCGAGGGGCTGATCGCCAGTGCGTCAACGGCGAATGCCGAGGACATCAACAAGACGCTGCGCGAGGCCTTCGAGCAGGACGAGACCTCCGCGGTGATGCTGCGGATCAACAGCGGGGGTGGCAGCCCGGTGCAGGCCGGTCTGATCCACGACGAGATCCGGCGCCTGCGCGAGTCGCACGAGGAGATTCCCGTTTACGCGGTGATCGCCGACGCGGGCGCATCCGGCGCCTACTACATCGCGGTGGCCGCCGACGAGATCTACGCCGACAAGGGCAGCATCGTCGGCTCGATCGGCGTTCGCCTGGACAGCTTCGGGCTGGTTGACCTGATGGATAGCTGGGGGGTCGAACGACGCCTGTTCACTGCCGGCGAGAACAAGGGCCTGCTGGATCCCTTCCTGCCGCTGCAGGACGAGGAGGTGGCGCACGTGGAGAACCTCATCGGGCAGATCCACGAGCAGTTCATCAGTGTCGTGCGCGAGGGCCGCGGCGATCGCCTGGATGAGCAGCAGGAGGACATCTTCAGCGGCCTGGTCTGGACCGGGGTCGAGGCGCTGGACCTGGGGCTCATCGACGGTCTGGGCGATGACCGCTTCGTGGCCCACGAGGTGATCGGCATCGAGCGGATGGTCCTGTTCGAACCCAAGCGCACCGCGCTGGAGCTGTTGCTGGAAGACTTCGGGGTCGCGATCGGAAATCGCATCCTGGACTGGCAGAACACCCCGCAGTGGCGTTGAGCGCTGCGAGGTGCACCAGGCGCACCGGGCCCACCGGCGCGGGGACGCATTCGGCCCGGCCGGCCAGCACCGGGAACCGTGGGACGTCAGTCGTCGATGCGCGTAACTCGGGCGATGATGCCGACCGCCGGGTGGTCCAGATAGAAGAGCTCTTCGCCGGAGTTCATGCGCTGGCTGCCGCGTACTGGCACCGCCGGGTATGCGTCGGGATCGATGGCGACCGCCTGGGTCGCGTGGAAGATCAGATCGGTCTCGAGATGCAGGAACCGGCCGACCCAGACCCGTAGCCGGCCCTCGAGTTCGTAGCGCTCGGTCCCGGCGGCGAGGGCGCGGAGACCGGCTGCCACCGCCGTTCCCCCGTCATCCTGCCGTTCCTGCCCCTCGGGAGCCCTGAGTCCGAGGTACCGACCCTCCTGCACCTGGATCCAGGGGGTGGCCTGGTAGCCCCGACCGACCTGATCCCAGGCGAGGCGGGCCAGCACGCGCCCCTGTCCCGAGCGCTCGATGCGCGAGGCGACGTTCTCGAGTTCGAATCCGTCCATCGACGGTCGAATCGGCCCCTCGCCAATGGCGAACCCGGACAGGTCGGGAGCCATTGACCGGGCGACGGCATCCATGAAGGCCCGGCTCTCCGGACCCAGGTGCTCGAAGATCACCAGCTCGATCCGGTAGCGGCGGCCCACCTGGGTCGCGCCTGGGCCGGGCAACAGCGCGAGCAGCGGAAGGGCGGCGACGCGGGACAGGAATCGTCTTCGGGGGCTCGGGTTCATGGGCATCTTTTCCTTCCTCATGCGGCCTGGCGCTCGGGCGCGATCTGGTTCAGCAGCTGTTCCACCGCGGAGACGCGGGCCTCCAGGGTCTCGATGTCGGCGTGAAAGCGGAAGGCCTTCTCCCCGTCGAGCCGGTAATGCCCGGGGTCCGACTGTACCAGCCGCACCATCGCTCCGACATCGACACGGGGTTGCCGGCCGAAGAGGAGGCGTCCGCCGCCGGGTCCGAGTTCCAGCTTGCGGATGCCGAGCGGCAGCAGCCGCAGTCGCAGCCGGGTCGCGGCCATGAGGGCCCGGGCGGGATCGGGCAGCAGACCGAAGCGATCGATCAGCTCCACCTCCAGGTCGCGCAGGGCGGTGGTGTCAGGCGCACTCGCGAGGCGCTTGTACAGGATCAGGCGGGTGTGTACGTCGGGGACATAGTCCTCGGGAAGCAGCGCCGGCAACCCCGGTTCCACCTCTGTGGTGGTTGTCGCGGTCTCCGCGTCCGGCATATGTCCGGAGCGCAGGGCATTCACCGCCCGGTTCAGCAGGTCGTTGTACAGGGTGAAACCGACCTCCTGGATCTGGCCGCTCTGTTCCGCGCCCAGCAGTTCGCCGGCCCCCCGGATCTCGAGGTCATGGCTCGCCAGTGTGAAACCGACACCGAGATCCTCAAGCTCGGAGATGGCCTCGAGCCGTTTGCGGGCATCGGCGGTCATCGCCTTCGGCGGTGGTGTCAGCAGGTAGGCGTAGGCCCGATGGTGGGATCGGCCGACGCGGCCGCGCAGCTGGTGCATCTGCGCCAGTCCCAGCCGGTCCGCTCGGTTCATGATGATGGTGTTCGCGGTCGGCACGTCGATGCCTGTCTCGATGATGGTGGTGCAGACCAGGATGTTGAAGCGACGGTGGTAGAAGTCGAGCATCACCTGCTCGAGCTCGCGCTCCCGCATCTGGCCGTGCGCAATGCCGACGCGGGCGCCAGGCAGCAGTTCCTGCACCCGGCTCGCGGTGCGGGCGATGGTCTCGACCTCGTTGTGCAGGAAGTAGACCTGGCCGCCGCGGCGCATCTCGCGCAGGCAGGCCTCCTGGATCACCGCGTCGTTCCATTCGCTGACGAAGGTCTTGATCGCGAGCCGCTCGCGCGGGGGCGTGGCGATGATCGACAGATCGCGCAGACCGGCCAGCGCCATGTTCAGCGTGCGCGGGATCGGTGTCGCGGTGAGGGTGAGCATGTCCACCTCGGCGCGCAGCCGCTTCAGCGCCTCCTTGTGGCGAACGCCGAAACGCTGTTCCTCGTCCACGATCACCAGTCCCAGATTGCTGAACTCCAGTCCACCCTGGAGCAGCTTGTGCGTGCCGATCACGATATCGATCCTGCCCTCGGCCAGGCCCTGGAGCACGGCGGCCTGGTCGCGGGCGCTGCGGAAGCGCGAAAGGGACTCGATCCGTACCGGCCAGTCCGCGAAGCGGTCACTGAAGTTCTGGTGGTGCTGCTGGGCGAGCAGGGTGGTCGGAACCAGCACCACCACCTGCCGGTGGTTCTGCACCGCGACGAAGGCCGCACGCATCGCGACTTCGGTCTTGCCGAAGCCGACGTCGCCGCAGACCACGCGGTCCATCGGCTGGGTAGCCGCCATGTCCGCGAGCACGGCCGTGATCGCCTGTGCCTGGTCCGCCGTCTCCTCGAACGGAAAGGCGGCCGCGAAGGCATGGTAGTCGGGCGTCTCGATCTCGAAGGACGTTCCCTCGCGGGCCGCACGGCGTGCGTGGATCTCCAGCAGCTCAGCCGCCACGTCGCGCGCCTTCTCCGCGGCCTTGCGCCGTGCCCGTGCCCACTGTTCGCTGCCCAGCCGATGCAGGGGAGCGTGGTCACTGTCGGCCCCGGTGTAGCGGCTGATCAGGTGCAGCGAGGAGACGGGTACGTAGAGCCTGGCCTGATCGGCGTATTCCAGCGCCAGAAATTCTCCCGGCTGACCACCGATGGTCAGGGTCTGCAGCCCGAGATAGCGCCCGACGCCGTTTTCCTCGTGCACCACCGGCGCGCCGACATGGAGGTCGCCGAGGTTCTGGATCACCGCATCCGCATCCCGGGTCGGACGGGACCGGCGCCGCGACTGCATCGCGCGAAGCCCGAACAGCGCGGCCTCCGGCACCACCGCGATCTCCCCCGGCAGCTGGAAGCCTTCGGACAGCGCGGCGACCGTGAGCATTGTCGGTGCATCCCCGGACAGGAATGCCGTCCAGTCCGTCACCGGCTGGGCGTCGATGTCCTGCTCGCGCAGGAGCGTCGCCAGGGCCTCGCGCCTTCCGGCGGACTCCGCGGTCAGAAGCACGCGCTGGGGTCCGCGCAGGAAGCCGTGCAGACGTTCCGTGGATTCAGGCCGGCCGTGCTGGATGCCGAGCTCGGGCAGCGGGTCCCGCCGGAATGCTACCCGCTTGCCGCGATCAGCCGGCAGCGGCGCGGCGTTCGGACCCAGGGCGATCCCGGACCGGCCGCCGAGGGCCTCGACGAGATGGCCGGCGTCCAGGTAGAGCTCCTCCGGCGGCAGCAGCGGACGGTCGACCTGGTGCCGCAGCTGCTCATGGCGGGACGCGACCTCCGCGGCAAAGCGGGAAGCGGCCCCCTCGATGTCACCGAACTGGACCAGCCGGGCATCGATGCAGTAGTCGAAGAGGTCGTCGAGCCGTTCGAAAAAGAGTGGCAGGTAGGACTCGACCCCGGCCGGGGCGAGTCCCTCGCTGACATCACGGTACACCGCGTGCCGGGAGGGATCGCCCGCGAAGCGGGCCCGGTAGCGCCCGCGAAAGGCCTTCACCGACTCGGGATTCAGCGGAAACTCGTGGCCCGGCAGGATCTCCAGCGCCTCCACGCGTCCGGTCGAGCGCTGCGACTCGGGGTCGAAGTGGCGCAGGGAATCGACCTCGTCGTCAAGGAATTCGACCCTGACGGGATTCTCCGCACCCATCGGGAAGACGTCCAGGATCTCGCCGCGCATCGCGAACTCGCCATGGGTGAGCACCTGCTGCACCGGCGCATATCCGGCGTCGGCAAGGGCTTCGCGCAGCTGCATCCGGTCGAGCCGCTGGCCAACCTTCAGTACCAGGCAATTGCCCATCAGCCACTGGCGGGGCGGCAGGCGCTGCATCAGCGTGGCTACCGGCACGATGACCAGTCCGCGCTGCAGGGACGGCAGACGGTAGAGGGTACGCAGGCGCTCGGAGACGATGTCTTCGTGCGGCGAAAACACGTCGAAGGGCAGGGTCTCCCAGTCGGGCAGACGCAACACGGGCAACTCGCTGTCCGCGGCGAAGAACGACCATTCCAGGGCCAGCTGGTCTGCCGCCTCATTGCTCTCCGTCACCACCAGCAGCGGGTGGTCGAAGCGCCGGGCGGCCCGCGACAGGGCGAGCACCGCGGCGGTAAAGCCGAGGTCGGTCCAGGTCTCGAATCCGGAAGAGGGGAGACGCCCCGGGTTCAGCGGGTCTCGGGCGGCGTCAGGCATGTTGGGATCGCGCATGGGTGGTGGCGCGCCAGTATACCGGCCGCGCGCCGAAAGACCGAACATCCCGCCGCCCGGCATCCCTGCCGGATGGCGGAACCTGACCTCGGTTTCAGGTCCTGGGGGCAGTGCTGCAGGAATTCATCCCCAGCAGGCTGTAGACGGGGCACCAGCGGAAGAGGCCGGTCACGAGCGGGACGAGGCCGATCAGGCCCCACAGGGTCTGGGGTCCGATGAAGACCAGTGACAGCAGGACAAGTCCGACGACGATACGCAGCACGCGGTCGATGTTGCCGACGTTGGTGGTGGGGCTCAGGTCCATGGCGGGTGCCTCCTTGGAGTGGTTGGGGTGCTTTGGATCCTCGTGCCCCCGCCGGGTTCAGTCGATGTAACGGCGCAGCAGGCCCTCGTAGGCATCGATGCGCCGGTCGCGCAGGAAGGGCCACTGGCGGCGTACCCGCTCGGTGCGCGAGGGATCGATCTCGGCCCGCAGGATCTCGGCGGTCTCGCTGCCGGCCCGGGCCAGCAGCTCCCCCTGCGGACCCGCGACGAAGCTCGAGCCCCAGAACTCGGCGCCCGCCGACGCGCCGGAGGGGTCCGGCTCGAAGCCGGTGCGGTTGCAGGCGAGCACCGGCAGGTTGTTTGCTACCGCGTGGCCGCGCTGGACGGTGATCCAGGCGTCCCGCTGGCGCTCCTGCTCGGCCTGGGTGTCAGCCGGATCCCAGCCGATCGCCGTCGGATAGATCAGCACCTCCGCGCCGGCCAGGGCCATCAGGCGGGCCGCCTCCGGATACCACTGGTCCCAGCAGACCAGCACGCCGAGCCGCCCGAGCGAGGTGTCGACCGGGTTGAAGCCGGTGTCGCCCGGTGTGAAGTAGTACTTCTCGTAGTAGCCCGGGTCGTCCGGAATGTGCATCTTGCGGTAGCGGCCGACGATCCCGCCATCGCGTTCCAGGACAACGGCGGTATTGTGATAGAGGCCCGGCGCGCGATATTCGAACAGCGAGCCGACCAGCACCACGCGGTGCTCCCGGGCCATCGCCCCGAGCGCCGCGGTAGAGGGCCCCGGGATCGGCTCGGCGCGGTCGAATTCGGCGGGTGCCTCCACCTGGCAGAAGTAGGGGCCGGTGTGGAGTTCGGCCAGCACCACAAGCTGTGCCCCGCCCCGGGCGGCCTCCGCCACCGCGGCAGCGGTCTCCGCAAGGCTGGTTGCGCGATCGATGGCGTTGCGATGCTGGATCAGTGCGACTTGCATGGGGGATGGGCCGCCGGAACCTCGTCAGGTGAAGACCGCGTGCGATGTCTTGCGATGATCGTCATTGCGGGAGCACGCCGAACGGGAACTGCATGGTCAGGCAATGGAGACTGCCACCCTGCCGGATCAGTTCACGGCAGTCGATGCCGGTTACGCTGCGGTCGGCGAATGCGGCACCGAGCCGCTCCAGCGCGACCGTGTCGGCCGGGTCCCCGTAGATGGGTACCAGCACCGCCTCGTTGAGCACCAGAAAGTTGGCGTAGGTTGCGGGCAGCCGCTGACCGTCCGCGTGAATCCCGGCCGGAAGCGGCAGCGGAACCAGCGCATAGGGTGTGCCCTGGGCCGTGCGCAGTCTTCCGAGTTCGTCCGCCATCAGTGCCAGTTCCGCGTGCTGGGGATCGTCCGCATCTCCGCAGTGGGCATGGGCGATGGTCGCCGGGTCGCAGAAGCGGGCCAGGGTGTCGATGTGGCCGTCGGTATCGTCGCCCTCGAGGTGGCCGTGTTCCAGCCAGAGTATCCGTTCGGCCCCGAGTTCTGCGCGCAGCTGCCGTTCGATCGCCTCGCGGGACCGACCCGGGTTGCGCGTGGGTGTCAGCAGGCATCGGCTGGTGGTGAGGATCGTGCCGGTGCCATCGGACTCGATGCTGCCGCCCTCGAGCACCAGGTCGACCGGCTCCACGGGCGTGCCGCCGAAGCAGCCCTGCTCGGCCAGGTTCCGCGTCAGGAGATTGTCACGATCGGAGGGGAACTTGCGGCCCCAGCCATTGAACTCGAAGTCGAGCAGCCTCGGCTGGCCGTGCTCGATCACCGTGATCGGGCCGTGGTCCCGGGCCCAGGTGTCGTCAGCAGGCGCGATGCCGGTCTGCACCCGCGCGAGATCCGCGCCGGAGCGGGCCAGGTGAGCGTGGACATGGCGTTGATGATCGGCGCCCTGACAGACGACCAGGAGGGATTCGCGCCGGGTGATCGCGGCAGCGATCGCGGCGAACACGGGCTCGACCGTCTCGAGGCGCGGACCCCAGTCGGTTCCGGCGTGGGGCCAGGTGATCTGAACCCCGCTCTGCGGCTCCCACTCGGCGGGCAGGCGGCGTGTTGCGCCGGGTGCCGGATTCACCGCGGCGGCGGTGTGTGCGGACCATGTATCACACTGTGGAGCACCAGGGGACCCTCGAACACGACCGAGAAGCCGTCGTAGTCCCAGCGCGTGATCGGCGGGTGCAGCGGTCGGTTGCCTCCGACGGTGGCGTGGCGCTCCAGGGGCTGCCCGTAGCGCGCCACCACGTGACTCTGGTGCTGGCCGCGTACCGGCAGACTGGGCTCCTGAATCACGGAGTACACGCCAGGTTCAATCCGCAGGATTTCGGCGTGGGCAGGGGCCGCCACCAGCAGGGCCAGCAGAGCGGTCAGCATCCAACGTGCCATCGTTCTCCGGTGCATGCGCACTCTCCTAATCGACGATCTCGTGGAATCATAGCATTGGCCGCGGCGCGAGAGGATAGCTGCAGGTCACGGGGCGTTGCCGGCGAGGGCGGGGGGAGTCCGTGCGCCCCGGCGGCCTCTCTGGCATGATTCCCGCATGTTCAAGCCCCTGCCGGTCGCCATTGGCCTGCGTTACACGCGGGCGAAGCGGCGCAACCACTTCATTTCCTTCATCTCGGTCGTGTCGATGATCGGGCTTGTGCTGGGCGTGACCGCGCTGATCACCGTGCTCTCCGTGATGAACGGGTTCGAGCGCGAGCTGCGCGAACGCATCCTGGGCATGGCCTCGCATGCGACCATTCAGGCCTACGACGGCGCGCTGCGCGACTGGACGACGCTCTCCCGCCAGGTGGAAGCGGCCGATCCGCGGGTGGAGGCGGTCGCGCCCTATGTCGCCGGCGAGGCGATGTTCAGTGCCTTGGGCAACATCTCCGGAGCGCTGGTGCGCGGCATCGATCCGGAGGCGGAGCGGCAGGTCGGCCGGATCGGTGAGCACATGGTGCGTGGAGACCTCGACGCGCTCGAGGAAGGGGCGTTCCGGGTGGTGCTGGGCAGCGAGCTCGCCCTCGAGCTGGGCGTCCGGGTCGGCGATACGGTGGTGCTGATGGCGCCGCAGGCCGTGGTGACGCCCGCCGGGGTATTGCCGCGCATGCGGCGTTTTACGGTTGCGGGTGTCTTCGAGGTCGGCATGTACGAGTTCGACCGGGGCACCGCCTTCATCCAGCTGGACGACGCCCGGGCGATCTTTCAGACGGGGGAGGGGGTGACCGGGCTCCGGTTGCGGCTGACGGACATGATGCAGGCCGGAGCGGTCAGCCGCGACGTGGCGCAGTCCCTCGATGGCCTGTTCCGGGTTTCGGACTGGACCCGGCAGCACGCCAACCTCTTCCGCGCAATCCAGATGGAGAAGGTGGTGATGTTCATCATCCTGTCGCTGATCGTGGCGGTCGCGGCCTTCAATATCGTCTCGACGCTGGTGATGCTCGTCACCGACAAGCAGCCGGACATTGCGATCCTGCGGACCCTGGGGCTCAGGCCCTCCGCGGTGATGCTGGTCTTCATCGTCCAGGGCGTGGTGATCGGGGCCGTCGGGGTATTGCTGGGGGTGATCGGGGGCGTCAGTCTGGCGCTGAACATCGACGTGGTCGTGCCCTTCGTCGAGCGCCTGACAGGCACGGAATTCCTGGCTGCGGATGTTTATTACATCAGCGACTTGCCAAGCGAACTTCGCGTTCAGGATGTAATCCGGATCAGCGGGCTCGCCTTCGGGCTGACGCTGCTGGCGACCCTGTTCCCGGCCTGGCGCGCGGCGCGGACCCGCCCGGCCGAGGCCCTGCGCTATGAGTGAACGCGAAACGGTACTCGACGCGCGCGGCCTGGAACGGCGTTTCCGGGAAGGCAGCCTGGACGTCAGCGTCCTCAGGGGCGTGGATCTGCAGATCCGCCGCGGTGATCAGCTCGCGATCGTCGGTGCGTCGGGCTCCGGAAAGAGTACGCTGCTGCAGCTGCTCGGCGGCCTCGATCTGCCGACCGCCGGACAGGTGTCGATCCTGGGACAGGATTGGGCCCGCATGAGCGACGCGCGGCGCGGGATCCTGAGAAACCTGCACATCGGCTTCGTGTACCAGTTCCATCACCTGCTGCCGGAGTTCACCGCACTGGAGAATGTCGCGATCCCGCTGATGATACGTGGGGAGACCTCGCGCAAGGCCCGACTGGAGGCGGCTGAATGGCTGCATCGGGTGGATCTGGCGGACCGGGGCGACCACAAGCCGTCGGAGCTGTCGGGTGGTGAGCGCCAGCGGGTGGCGATCGCCCGGGCGATGGTGACCGAGCCCGCGGTGATCCTGGCCGACGAGCCGACCGGCAATCTGGACCGGGAACGGGCGCAGCGGGTATTCAGTCTGCTGCAGGCGATGAATCGCGCCAACGGCAGCGCGCTGGCGCTGGTGACCCACGACCGCGAGCTGGCGCAGCGGATGGAGCGGACGGTGCGCCTCGTCGACGGCGTGCTGGCGGAGGCCGACTGAGCGTTGCGGGCCTTTGCCCCGGGCCATCGCGCAGGACGATGGTCCGGGAGGCGGCTGCCCCTGCTCCTCGGGTCACCGTTGATCGGAGTCGGGTTTCGACCGGTAGGGGTTGTGCTGGCTCTTCAACAGTCGCCGGCGCAGTCGGGCACGCCTGAGCTTCACGCGCTGGATCACGCTGAGCCACCAGAGGACGCGAATCGTCACATACCCGCTGGCCGAGGCCACGACGGCAAGCACCAGACTGCCGATCATCAGCGGCATCCAGATCGTCAGCAGTTCCCCGGTGACCCACTCCAGGGTCAGCTCCACGCGCAGGCTGCGCCTGGGCTCGCCTAGAATCCAGCGACCGATCGTGTAGGCTGTATACAGGATCGGGGGGATGGTCAGGGGATTGGATACCCAGACCAGCAGGACCGATACCGGCAGGTTGACGCGCACCCAGATCGCGATCACCGCGGCCAGCAGCATCTGCATCGGTATCGGCAGGAAGGCGACGAACAGTCCCACGGCAAAGGCACCAGCGACGGAGCGCCGGTTCAGATGCCACAGATCAGGCGCGCGCAGGCGCGGACCCAGAATCTCCAGGGCGCGATGCCCCCGGACCGACTCGTAGGCCGGGAACCATTTCTTGACGAGATTCTTCGACATGGGCGGGCGGGTGCGTCTCTGCGCGCGGCGGATCGCCGGCTGTGCAGGCGACGGCGTTACCGCTCCGCCGCGTGGAGTGCCTCCCGGCATGATATTTCCGATCGCGCGGGCAGGGAACCGTGATTCCGTTCGCCGCCGCCCTGACCGGCGGGTCGCTGACCCTTCACCTGCTTCCGGCCTTGCCCGATTGGCCGTGGATGGCCCTCGCGGCGCTGGGGGTCCTCCTTGCACTGCCGGTCCGGGTGCTGCGCATTCCGGCAGGATTCCTGCTCGGAGTGTCGCTCGCCGGGGGGCAGGCGCAGGCCTGGCTCGAACGGGCGGTCCCGCTGGAGATGACCGGCACCGAGGTCACGGTCCGCGGCGTCGTGACCGACCTTCCGGACCATTCCGAGCGGCGCACACGGGTCCTGCTCCGCGTCACCGGGATCATCGACGCGCCGCCGGAGTTCCTGGCCGAACGGCTGCGGGTGACGGTCTTTCCGGCCGAGCCCCGGCTGCAGGCGGGCGATCGGGTGCGGCTCCGGCTGCGACTCCGGCCGCCGCGGGGAAGTCACAACCCCGCAGGCTTCGATTTCGCCGCGTGGCTGTACCGCGAGCGCATCCACGGGACGGCCAGCCTGCGCGGCGAGCCGGAATGGGTGGAGCGGGGCGGGGAACAGTACGTACCCAAGGCTTCGCTGCACCGGCTGCGGGCGGACATACGGGACGCGATCCGGGCCGCTTACCCCGACGCCCGGCATCCCGGCGTGATGGAGGCGCTGGTGATCGGCGAACGCAGCGGCATGCAGGCGGAGGAGTGGCGGCTGTTCCTGCATTCGGGGACCAATCACCTGATCGCCATCTCGGGCCTGCACGTGGGCCTGGTGGCGGGATTCGCGTTGCTGCTGGCGCAGCTGGCGTGGCGCCGCCAGCGCCGTGTACGCCGCTGGTTGTCGCTGCGCTGGTTCGGCGCCCTCGCAGCGATTGGCGCGGCGGGTGCCTATGCGGCCCTGGCCGGCTTCAGCATCCCGACCCAGCGGGCGCTGGTCATGCTGATCCTGTTCAGCGCGAGCCTTCTGGCGCGGCGGGATCCGCTCTCGTGGCGAGTCTATGCAGCCGCTGTGGTGGCGGTGGTGGCCCTGTGGCCTGCGAGCGTGCTGGCCCCGGGTTTCTGGTTCTCCTTTGGGGCCGTGGCGGTGATCCTGCTGTTGCTCCAGGGTCGGGTGACACAACCCGGCCTCTACGGATGGTTGCGTATCCAGGTGATCCTCGCGGTGGCGCTGCTGCCTCTGAGCCTGACGTGGTTCCAGCTCGGGTCGTGGATCGCTCCGATCGCGAACCTGGTGGCGGTGCCCCTGGTGAGCTTTTTGGTGCTGCCGTTCCTTCTGGCCGGCGCGGCGCTGGCCGTTGTCTGGAGTCCGCTCGGGGCGCCGCTGCTCTGGTGGGCCGACGCCTGGCTCGCCCTGCTGCTGCGTGTCCTCGCGCTGCTGGTGGAGTGGCCTGCCGCGGTGAGCGAGATGGCGGTTGCCTGGCCCGCCGCCGTGCTCGCGGGCATCGGGGCGCTGCTGACGCTGCTGCCAAGAGGGCGGCGGATCGCGCCCTGGATGCTGGTCGCGTGTCTGCCGTTGCTGCTGCCGGCGGCACCGCGGCTGGCGCCCGGCGACTTCCGGGCCGAGATGCTGGACGTTGGCCAGGGGCTTGCCGTGGTGGTGCAGACCCGCCGTCACATACTCCTCTACGACGCCGGCCCCGCCTGGGAAGACGGCTTCGATTCCGGAGCGGCCGTCGTGCTTCCCGCCCTGCGCCGGTTGGGCGTCCGCAGCGTCGACCGGGTCATCGTCAGCCACGAGCACGGGGATCACCGCGGCGGCGTGGAGGCGGTGCTCGCCGGTCTGCCGGTGGCGGAGGTGCTGAGCCGGCACGAGACCGCACATCGCGCCGAGACAGCCTGCGAGGGCGGCCTGTCGTGGGAATGGGACGGTGTGTTCTTCGAGACCCTCCACCCGCCCCCGCACTGGGGCGATGGCAACACCGCCTCCTGCGTGCTCGCGGTGCGCGGAGCGCACGGACGTCTGCTCCTGACAGGGGACCTCGAGGGGCTGGGGGAGAGCGTGCTGGTGCGCTCGGCGGGAGACCGTCTTCGCACTGACGTGCTGCTGGTCCCGCATCACGGGGCCGCCGGCGTCCTGGAACGCGGCCTGCTGGAGGCCGCGAGGCCGGCGGTTGCCTGGGTCAGCAGCGGCTTCGACAACCGCTTCAGGCACCCTGCGCCCGAGGTCCGGGACCGCCTCGACGATGCGTGCGTGCCGCTGTTCGACACCCGCGAGCGCGGAATGGTGTGGCTGGAGACCATGCCGGAGGGCATCCGGCTCGGACGGGGGAGCCGGGTGGAGCACCGCCGTTTCTGGCACCCGCCGGTGGCTGCGGAGCCGCTGCTGCCAGCGGCCTGCCGACCCTTCGAAGGCGGGCCCGTGCCATCGCTATCCGGTCGGATGTCCGGTGTAGAATGAGCGCATGAGCAGCCCCGCTCCGGACACCATTCGCCCGATCCGTTTCGACGACGGAAGGCTTTACCTGCTGGATCAGCGGCTCCTGCCGGCGGAATCCCGCGAGAACGCCTATGAGGATCCGGCATCCGTCGCGGACGCCATCCGGGACATGGTCGTGCGCGGTGCCCCGGCGATCGGCATCACCGCGGCCTTTGGTGTCGTGCTGGCCTGCGACCGGGCGCGGGACCGCAATGCCGCGCCCTGGCGGCCGCCGGTGGAGGCGGCCGTCGAACGGCTCGCGGCGGCGCGCCCCACCGCGGTGAACCTGTTCTGGGCGCTCGACCGCATGCGGGCGGTGCTTGCAGGCTGCGGCTCCGTCGCCGAGGCCTGTTCGGCGACGCTCGCCGAGGCGCAGGCGATGCTGGCGGCGGACATCGCCGCGAACCGGCGCATGGGGGCGATCGGTGCGGCCCTGGTCGATCCCGGGCGGGCGGTGCTCACCCATTGCAATACCGGTTCGCTGGCGACGGGGGGCTTCGGGACCGCACTCGGTGTCATCCGCGCGAGCTGGGCCGAGGGCCGGATCACCGAGGTCTTCGCCGACGAGACCCGTCCGTGGCTGCAGGGGTCGCGCCTGACCGCCTGGGAACTGCTGCGCGACGGGATCCCGGTGCAGCTGCTGTGCGAGGGCGCCGCGGCGAGCCTGCTCCGGTCCGGGCGGGTCGGCTGGGTGGTTGTCGGGGCGGACCGCATCGCGGCCAACGGCGATACCGCGAACAAGATCGGCACCTACGGGCTTGCGTTGCTGGCCCGGGCGCACGGTGCGGGTTTCATGGTGGTGGCACCGCTCAGCACCATCGATTTCGGGATCGCGGACGGTTCGGCGATACCCATCGAGATGCGTGCCGAATCCGAGGTCCTCGGGCTGGGGGGGCAGACCGTCGCGGCGGCGGGAGCGCGCGCCTGGAACCCCGCCTTCGACGTGACCCCCGCCGAACTGATCGACGTGATCGTCACCGAGCAGGGCGCGGTGCGCCGGCCCGACCGCGGGGGGCTCGCCGCCCTGCGGGAGCCTGTGGAGGGGTGAACCCGGACGCGTTCGCGCGCCGCACCGGCCGCGGTATGGTAGAATTGCGCGTTTACCACCGCTGGAAGTCCACGCTCGCCGATGGCTGAATTCGCCAAGGAAATATTCCCGGTCAATCTCGAGGACGAGATGCGGCAGTCCTACCTCGATTACGCGATGAGCGTGATCGTGGGACGGGCGCTTCCGGATGTGCGCGACGGTCTGAAGCCGGTGCATCGGCGCGTCCTCTACGCGATGCGCGAGCTCGGCAACGACTACAACAAGCCCTACAAGAAGTCTGCGCGCGTGGTGGGCGACGTGATCGGCAAGTACCATCCGCACGGCGACTCCGCGGTGTACGACGCGATCGTGCGCATGGCGCAGCCCTTCTCGATGCGTTACATGCTGGTGGACGGGCAGGGCAACTTCGGCTCGGTGGACGGCGACGCGCCCGCGGCGATGCGCTACACCGAGGTGCGCATGGCGCGCATCGCGCAGGAACTGCTGGCCGACATCGACAAGGAGACGGTCGACTTTGCCGACAACTACGACGGCTCGGAGCGCGAGCCGTCCGTGCTGCCGGCGCGGTTCCCGCACCTGCTGGTGAACGGGTCCGCCGGCATCGCGGTGGGCATGGCCACGAACGTCCCGCCCCACAACCTGGGCGAGGTGGTGGATGCCTGTGTCGCCCTGATCGACGATCCGGACATCAGCATCGACGGCCTGATGGACCATCTGCCGGGGCCGGATTTTCCGACCGCTGCGATCATCAACGGCGCCGACGGCATCCGGGACGCCTACCGCACCGGGCGCGGGCGGGTGTACATCCGCTCGCGCACCCACACGGAGCCGCTGGAGGGCGGGCAGCGCGAGGCGATCGTGGTCACCGAGCTGCCCTACCAGGTCAACAAGGCACGGCTGATCGAGAAGATCGCCGAGATGGTGAAGGAGAAGAGGCTCGACGGGATCAGCGAACTGCGCGACGAATCCGACAAGGAGGGGATGCGCATCGTGATCGAGCTCCGGCGCGGCGAGATGCCGGAAGTGGTGCTCAACCACCTGTTCATGCACACGCAGATGCAGAACGTGTTCGGCATCAACATGGTCGCGCTGGTGGAGGGGCAGCCGAAGCTGCTCGACCTGCGGCAGATCCTCGAGGCCTTTCTGCGTCATCGCCGGGAGGTGGTGACCCGACGCACCATCTTCGACCTGCACAAGGCGCGGGAACGAGCCCATGTGCTGGAGGGCCTGACGGTCGCGCTGGCAAACATCGACGAGATGATCGCGCTGATCCGGGCGGCCGCCAACCCCGCCCAGGCGAAGGCCGGTCTGCTCGCGCGCACCTGGGAGCCGGGAGCGGTCACGGGGATGCTGGACCGGGCCGGGGCGGATGCCTCCCGCCCGGAGGACCTGTCCCCGGAGTTCGGCCTGACCGGCGACGGTTACCGGCTGTCGGAGGCCCAGGCCCAGGCCATTCTCGATCTCCGTCTCCACCGCCTGACCGGTCTCGAGCAGGACAAGATCCTGGAGGAATACGGGGGGCTGCTGGACCTCATCGAGGATCTGCTGGATATCCTGGGTTCGGGGGAACGCCTGCAGGAGGAGATCCGCAACGAATTGCTGGCGGTGCGCAAGCAGTACAGCGATGGGCGCCGGACGGAGATACGCGCCGCCCACGCGAACCTGACGCTGGAAGATCTGATTGGCGAGGAGGACGTGGTGGTCACGCTGTCCCACGCGGGATACGTGAAGTACCAGCCTGTCACCGCCTACCGCGCCCAGCGCCGGGGCGGCAGGGGCAAGGCCGCAACCAGCTTCCGCGAGGAAGACTTCATCGACCGCCTGATGGTGGCCAATACGCACGACACCGTCCTGTGCTTCTCCAGTCGCGGCCGCGTCTACTGGATCAAGGTCTACGAGCTCCCGCAGGGCAGCCGGGCGTCACGGGGCAAGCCGATCGTCAACCTGTTGCCGCTCGAGTCGGAAGAGCGGATCAACGCGATCCTGCCGGTGCGCGGCTATGCGCAGGATCAGTTCGTGTTCATGGTGACTGCGGCGGGCACCGTGAAGAAGACGCCGCTCACGGACTTCTCGCGACCGCGCAGCACCGGCATCATCGCGGTCGATCTGCGTGAGGGAGACCAGCTCGTGGATGTCGCCCTGACCGACGGCCACCAGGACGTGATGCTGGTGACCTCGGCCGGCAAGGCGGTCCGGTTCCCGGAGACGGACGTGCGGGCCATGGGACGCACCGCCTGCGGCGTGCGCGGCGTGCGCATGGAGGATCCGCACCGGGTGATCGCGCTGTTGATCGTGGATCAGGGCGCCGCCCTGTTCGCGAGCGAGTTCGGTTACGGGAAACGCACCCGCTTCGACGAATTCCCGCTGCACCGGCGCGGCGGGCAGGGCGTGATCGCGATCCAGTGTGGAGACCGCAACGGGATGCTTGTCGGCGCGGCCCGGGTCCTCGACGACCAGGAGGTGATGCTGATTACCGATGGGGGGACCCTCGTCCGGACACCGGTCGAACAGATCCCGCTGATCGGGCGCAACACCCAGGGCGTGCGGCTGATCCGGCTGTCTGAGGGCGAACGGCTGGTGGAACTCGCCCGGGTCGAGCGGCTGCAGGGCGAGGACGAACCCGAGGACGAGGCCGAAGACGGCGGCGGGACCGGAGACGGTCCGGAGACCGGTGCATCGAAACCCACGGGAGACGCCGGGGCGGACTCGCCCCGGGCCAATGGAGACCAGGAATGAATCGAGTTTTCAACTTCAGCGCGGGTCCCGCCGCGCTCCCCGAACCGGTGCTGGAGCGTGCCCGGTCCGAGTGGATGGATTTCCGCGGTGCCGGCATGTCGGTGATGGAGATGAGCCATCGCGGAAAGATCTTCATGGAGATTGCGGAAAAAGCGGAGAGCGATGTCCGCAGGCTGCTGGAAGTGCCGGACGACTACGCGGTGCTGTTCCTGCAGGGCGGCGCGACGGGTCAGTTTGCAGCGGTGCCGCTGAACCTCCAGCCCGGTGGGCAGGGCATGGACTACCTGGACACCGGAGCGTGGTCGGTGAAGGCGATCAAGGAAGCGCAGAAATTCGGGACCGTGAACGTGGTCGCGAGCAGCAAGGACAGCGGTTACGCCTCGATTCCCGACCGGTCCGAATGGCGCCTGGACCCGGATGCGGCCTACCTGCACTACACGCCGAACGAGACCATCGGCGGCGTCGAGTTTCACTTCGTGCCGGATGCCGGCGCGGTACCGCTGGTGGCCGACATGTCGTCGACCATCCTTTCGCGGCCCCTGGACGTATCGCGTTATGGCGTGATCTATGCTGGTGCCCAGAAGAACATCGGTCCCGCCGGGGTGACGCTGGTGATCGTGCGCAGGGATCTGCTGGAACGCAGCTCCGGCCCCGTGCCTGCGGTGGTGGACTACGCGCTGCAGGCCAGCAACGACTCGATGTACAACACACCACCGACGCTCACGTGGTACCTCTCGGGTCTGGTCTTCGAATGGCTCCTGGAGCAGGGCGGTCTGCCGGCGATGGCCGAGGTCAACCAGCGCAAGGCGGCAAAGCTCTATCACTTCGTCGACAACTCGGAGTTCTACCGCAATCCCGTCGATGTCGCCGCGCGCTCATGGATGAACGTGCCCTTCATCCTGGCCGACGCGGCCCTCGACGGCAGCTTCCTGAAGCAGGCGGCAGAGGCCGGGTTGTCGGGGCTGAAGGGACACCGCTCCGTGGGCGGCATGCGGGCGAGTCTCTACAATGCGGTGCCGGAGGCCGCGGTGGACGCGCTGATCGAGTTCATGGCCGACTTTGAACAACGCCATGCCTGAACAGAGGGCACCCATGTTTCGGATCCAGACCTTCAACAACATCGCGGTGCGCGGTCTCAACCGTTTTCCGCGGGAGACCTATGAGGTGGCGTCGGGGCTCGCCGACCCGCACGCGATCATGCTGCGCTCGCACAACCTGCACGCGACCCCCGTCGCGGATTCGGTGCAGGCCGTCGGGCGCGCCGGCAGCGGCGTGAACAACATCCCGGTGGATGCGCTGTCTGCCCGTGGCGTCGCCGTGTTCAATGCCCCCGGGGCGAACGCGAACGCGGTCAAGGAGCTGGTGGTCGCGGGAATGCTCCTGGCCTCGCGGAACCTGATCCCGGCGGCCGAGTATCTCCGGGGGCTGGACGGCAGTGACCCGGAGTTCACGAAGCGGGTGGAGGACGGCAAGAAGCGCTTCGTCGGCTTCGAGCTCCCGGGGCGCACGCTCGGGGTGATTGGGCTCGGGGCGATCGGAGTCAGGATCGCCAATGCCGCCCGGGCACTGGGCATGCACGTGGTCGGCTACGATCCGAAGATCACCGTGGAGAGCGCCTGGCGCCTGGAGGCCGACGTCGACCGTGCCCGCACGGTGGACGCGGTGGCGGCCAGCGCCGACGTGATCACCTTCCACGTGCCCCTGAACGAACATACCCGCAACATCCTGGACGCGACGCGCGTGCGCTCGCTGAAGCGCGGGGCGGTCGTGATCAACCTCGCCCGCGAGGGCGTGGTCGACGATGCGGCCATCTGCGCGGCGCTGGACGAGGGGCGGATCCATGCCTTCGTCACCGACTTCCCGACGCCGGAACTGATCGGGCATCCGCGGGTGATCGCGCTGCCGCACCTGGGGGCTTCGACGGTGGAGTCCGAGGAAAACTGCGCGGTGATGGTCGCGGACCAGCTGCGCGACTACCTCGAGAACGGAAACGTCCGCAATGCGGTGAACCTGCCGACCCTGGCACTGGAGCGCAAGGGCGATACCCGGCTCGCCATCGTGAACCGGAATCTCCCGGACCGGGTCGGCCAGATCTCGCGTACACTTGGCCAGAAGAACGTGAACATCGTGCACATGGTCAACGAGTCCCGCGGCGACCTCGCCTACACCCTGCTGGATGTCGAAGGAGAGGTCGATGCCGCGACGGCAGAGGCCATCAGCTCAATCGACGGGGTCCTGCGCGCACGGGTCCTGTAGTGGTGGATTCGGCGGAACTGGAGCAGCTGCGCGAGCGCATCGACGCGCTCGACGCCGAGCTCCTGCGTCTGCTGAACGAGCGGGCGCGCTGTGCGGTCGAGGTTGCGACGGTGAAGCGGCGCCAGGGCGGGGAGGCGTTCTACCGCCCGGAACGCGAGGCGGGGATCCTGCGCCAGGTCCGTGAGCAGAACACCGGGCCGCTCCCGGGCGACGCGGTGGTGCGGCTCTTCCGCGAGATCATGTCGGAGTGCCTGGCGCTGGAGGAACCGCTGGTCGTGGCCTTTCTCGGCCCCGAGGGGACCTTCACCGACCTTGCCACGCGCAAGCATTTCGGCCAGGCGGCGACGCTCCAGCCGCTGGTCTCCATTGACAGCGTCTTTCGCGAGGTGGAATCCGGGCGCGCCCATTTCGGGGTCGTGCCGATTGAAAACAGCACGGAGGGCGTGGTCACGCACACCGTGGACTGCTTCCTGGAATCCCCGCTGCTGATCTGCGGCGAGGTGATCCTTCCGGTGCAGCACCATCTGCTGTCCCGCTGCGAGCGACTGGAGGATGTGCGCCTGGTGATGGCGCATCCCCAGGCGCTCGCGCAGTGCCGACAGTGGCTCGACCGCGAACTGCCGGGGGTGGAACGGCGCCACGCCTCGAGCAATGGACTGGCGGCGCAGAACGCGGCCGGGACGGCCGGGGCAGCCGCGATCGCCAGCGACGCGGCCGCCGAGCGTTACGGTCTGCAGGTACTGGCGCAGAACATCGAGGACCGCGGCGACAACACCACCCGGTTCCTGGTCATCGGCCGGGTCGAGGCGGGCAGGACCGGCCGTGACCGGACTTCGATCATGCTCAGCACCGCAAACCGGCCCGGGTCCCTGTTCGGTCTGCTGAAGCCGATCGCCGAGGCCGGGATCAGTCTGACCCGGATCGAATCGCGGCCCTCCCGGTGTGTGAACTGGGACTACGTGTTCTTCCTGGATTTCATCGGGCACCGTGATGACACGGCGGTGGCCGCCTGCCTGGAGGCACTGCGCGAGTCGGCGGACATGCTGAAGATCCTTGGCAGCTACCCCCAGGCGGCGACCTAGTGCACACCGGTCCGCTCCAATCCCGACGCCCGGGCGCCGTGCCGCCACGGCCGCGGACTACACAAGGGCTGGAACATGGTTGATTTTGCTGCACTCGCGGTGCCCGGCGTCCAGGCGCTGCGCCCCTACGAGCCGGGCAAGCCGGTCGAGACCCTCGAACGCGAGCTGGGAATCCTCGAGGCGGTAAAGCTTGCCTCCAACGAGAATGCGCTGGGCCCGAGCCCGCGGGCGGTCGAGGCCGCCGGCCGGGCCCTGGGCAACCTGCACATCTACCCGGACGGCAATGGCCTCGCGCTGAAGGAGGCGCTCGCCGAACGGCACGGCGTGGTCCCGGAACAGGTCACGCTTGGCAACGGGTCCAACGAGGTGCTCGAACTCGTCGCCCGAACCTGGCTCGCGCCCGGGCGCAACGCGGTCTATTCGCGGCATGCCTTTGCGGTCTATCCGCTGGTGGTGCAGGCCGTCGCCGCCGAGGGACGCGCGGCGGCGGCGCGTCCGGCGGATTCCGGACAGCCCTACGGTCACGACCTGGACGCGATGGCGGCCGAGGTGGATGCCGACACGCGGGTGGTGTTCGTGGCCAACCCGAACAACCCCACCGGAACGTGGCTAACCGCGACGGCGCTGGAGCGGTTCATCACGCAGATGCCGGCCGAGACGCTGGTGGTGGTCGACGAGGCCTACGCCGAGTACGTGGAGCACCCCGACTACCCGGACACCACGCGTTGGCTGCAGCGCTTCCCGAACTTGCTGGTGACGCGGTCCTTCTCGAAGATCCACGGCCTGGCCGGCCTGAGGCTGGGGTATGCGGTATCCTCGGTGGCGGTCGCGGAGCTGATGAACAGGGTGCGCCAGCCGTTCAACGTGAACACCCTCGCGCAGGCGGCGGGTCTGGCGGCCATCAGCGATACCGGTCATGTCGCGGAGAGCGTCCGGATGAACCGGGACGGTCTGCAGCAGCTCGGCGCGGGTCTGCGGCAGCGGGGCATCGGCTTCATTCCGTCGGTGGGCAACTTTCTCACCTTCGACATTGCCGAGGCGCCCGGCCCGGTCTACGAGCGCCTGCTGCGGGAGGGCGTGATCGTCCGCCCGGTGGCGAACTACGGACTTCCGACTCACCTGCGGGTCACGGTCGGCACTCCCAAGGAAAACGAGCGCTTCCTCCGGGCGCTGGACGTGGTGCTGAAGGCGTGATCGGGCGGCTGGTGATCTTCGGGGTCGGCCTGATCGGCGGTTCCATGGCGCTCGCGCTGCGCGCCGCCGGGGCGGTCTCCGAGGTGGTGGGCTGCTCGCGTTCGGAGGCCAACCTGGCAGAGGCGCAGCGGCTGGGCGTCATCGACCGCTGGACCACCGATCCCGCGCAGGCCTGCGCCGCGGCGGACGTCGGCGTGCTCGCGGTGCCGCTCGGATCGATGCAGGACCTGTCCGCGGCGATCGCGGAGCACTGGCCGTCCGAGGCCGTGCTCACCGATGTGGGCAGCAGCAAGCAGGCGGTGCTCGACGCGGTTCGGGCCGGATTCGGGAGGCTGCCGCGCAACTTCGTCGCCGGTCATCCGATCGCGGGCACCGAGCGCAGCGGTGTCGGGGCCGCCTTTCCGGGCCTGTTCCGGGACCGCCTGGTGATCCTGACCCCGGCTGACGAGACCAGCCCGCTGGCCGCGGAGCGGGTGGCCGACATGTGGCGGGCCACCGGCGCGCGGATCGAGTTCATGACCCCGGCCCACCACGACCACGTGCTGGCGGCGACCAGCCACCTGCCTCATGTGCTCGCATTCGCGCTGGTGGAATCGCTGGCGCGGATGAGCGAGAGCGACGAGATCTTCCATTACGCGGCGGGCGGGTTCCACGACTTCACCCGGATTGCGTCCAGCGACCCGGTGGTATGGCGGGACATCTGCCTCGCCAACCGGGACGCGATCCTGGAGATGCTGGAGCGCTTTCAGGGCGATCTGGAGAGCCTTCGGCAGGTGATCGCCCGCGGCGACGGCGCGGAGCTCGAGGCGCGCTTCGGTTTCGCCAAGGACGCACGGGACCGCTTCAGCGAGAAGATGCAGGCACAACTGGATCAGTGAGAAGATGACCACGACCTTCAGTGTGGAGCCGGGCGGTTCCCTGCGCGGTGACCTCCGGGTGCCGGGCGACAAGTCGATTTCGCACCGGTCGATCATGTTCGGCGCGCTGGCCGAGGGTCGCACCCGGGTCAGTGGCTTCCTCGATGGCGAGGACTGCCTCGCGACGCTCGTCGCCTTCCAGGCGATGGGCGTACCGATCGAGCGACGGGAACGTCATACCCTGATCATCGACGGCGTTGGCCTGCACGGTCTGCGGGAACCGCAGACACCTCTGGACATGGGTAACTCCGGTACTGCGATGCGGCTGATGTGCGGGGTGCTGGCCGGGCAACCCTTCGACAGCGTCCTGGTCGGCGACGCCTCGCTGGGCCGTCGCCCGATGCGCCGGGTCACCGACCCACTGGCGGAGATGGGCGCCCGGATCGACACCGGGGAGAACGGGACGCCCCCGCTGCACGTGCACGGCGGCCAGCGCCTGCGCGGACGTCGGCACACGCTGTCCGTGGCCAGCGCCCAGGTGAAGTCGGCGCTGTTGCTGGCAGGTCTCTGGAGCGACGGCGAGACCTGCGTCACCGAGCCGGCGCCCACGCGGGATCACACCGAGCGGATGCTGCTGGGCTTTGGCTACGATCTGCACCGGGACGGTCGCCGAACCTGCCTGCAGGGCGGCGGTCGGCTCACGGGACGCGCGGTGGAGGTGCCGGCCGACATGTCCTCGGCGGCCTTCTTTCTGGTCGGCGGCAGCATCGCGGAGGGATCGGACCTGCTGCTTCGCCACGTCGGCGTGAATCCGACCCGCACCGGCGCGATCGATATCCTGCGCCTGATGGGCGCCTCGATCGAGATCCGCGAGCCACGCGAGATCGGGGGCGAGCCGGTCGCGGACCTGCACGTGCGCTCGGCGCCGTTGCGCGGCGTCCGGATACCGCCGGAGCTGGTGCCGTTGGCGATTGACGAGTTTCCCGCCCTGTTCGTTGCCGCGGCGTGCGCCGAGGGGGAGACGGTGTTGGCCGGCGCAGAGGAACTGCGGGTGAAGGAGAGCGACCGGATCCAGGTGATGGCCGACGGGCTCTCCGCTCTCGGGGTCCGCTGCGAGGTCCTGCCGGACGGGATCCGGATCCAGGGTCGGGGTATCCTCGACGCCGGGACGGTCTCGAGTCACGGTGATCACCGGGTCGCGATGTCATTCGCGATGGCCGCACTGCGCGCGCGAGGATCGATCGTCATCCGCGACTGCGACAACGTCGCGACCTCGTTTCCCGACTTCGCCGGACTCGCTGCGAGGGCCGGGCTGGAGATCCGGAGCACATGACCGCGGTCCTTGCGATCGACGGGCCGGGCGGCGCCGGGAAGGGGACGGTCAGCAAGCGGCTGGCGGAATCCCTCGGCTGGCACCTGCTCGACAGCGGTGCGCTGTACCGGCTGGTCGGCGTTGCGGCGCGAAAGCGCGGTGTCGACCTCTCAAATATTGCGCAACTTTCGGATATTGCAAGAGATCTGGACGTTGAATTCCGCGTCGCGGGGGCGGGAGAACTGGTGCAGACGTGGCTTGAAGGTGAACAGATCGACCATCTTCTGCGCACCGAGACCGCGGGAAGCGATGCCTCGGTCGTGGCCGCGATTCCCGAGGTGAGAGCGGCGCTGCTGCAGCGGCAGCGTGATTTTGCGGTCCCGCCAGGGCTGGTCGCCGACGGCCGCGACATGGGGACGGTGGTGTTTCCCGACGCCGATCTGAAGGTGTTCCTGACCGCCTCCGTGGAAGAACGCGCACACAGGCGTTACAAGCAGTTGAAGGAACAAGGACTTAGTGCTAACCTTCGCGCCCTTCGGGAAGAGTTGGAGGCCCGTGACCGTCGGGATTCCGAGCGTGCGGCGGCGCCGCTGAAGCCGGCACCGGACGCCTGGATCCTCGATACCACCGGAGTCGGCGTCGACGAGGTGGTGACGATGGTCCGGGAACGCCTGACCGGCATTCTCTCCTCCCGTGAATCGAGATGAAGGCAACCGACGTTTTTTGCGAAGTACGTACTGAATCCGTTCTCCGTCATCCCCGTTGCAACGGGGGTTGTTCAACCAAAACCCGGGTGCGGCATCCCGCCGCAGACCGTCCAAGCACAGGTTCAACAAATCCATGAGTGAAAGTTTTGCGCAACTGCTCGAAGAGAGCATGGCCTACACCCAGATGCAGCCGGGTGCCATTCTCAGTGCCACCGTCATCGACGTGGGGCCCGACGTGGTCCTGGTCAACGCCGGACTGAAGTCCGAGGGGGTGATCCCCACCGAACAGTTCATGAACGAGCGGGGGGAACTGGAGGTCCAGGTCGGCGACGTGGTCGAGGTCGCCCTGGAGACCCCGGAGGATGGCTTCGGGGAGACCCGCATGTCGCGGGAAAAGGCCAAGCGCGCCAAGGCCTGGGACCGCCTCGAGGGGGCGATGGAGGACGAGAAGTACGTCGTTGGCCAGATCTCCGGCAAGGTGAAGGGCGGCTACACCGTTGAACTCGGCGACATCCGCGCGTTCCTGCCCGGTTCGCTCGTGGACGTGCGCCCGGTGCGCGACACCGCATACCTCGAAGGCAAGGAACTGGAGTTCAAGCTGATCAAGCTCGACCGCCGCCGCAACAACGTGGTGGTCTCGCGCCGCGCGGTGGTCGAACAGGAGTACAGCGCCGAACGCGAGGAGCTGCTGAAGAACCTGCAGGAAGGCGTGGTGGTGAAGGGGATCGTGAAGAACCTCACCGACTACGGCGCGTTCCTGGATCTCGGCGGCATCGACGGCCTGCTGCACATCACCGACATGGCCTGGAAGCGGGTCAAGCACCCCTCCGACGTGGTCAACATCGGTGACGAGGTGGACGTGAAGGTCCTCAAGTTCGACCGCGAGCGCATGCGCGTCTCGCTCGGCCTGAAGCAGCTGGGCGAGGATCCGTGGGAGAACATCACCCGGCGCTACCCGACCGGCACCCGGATCTTCGGCCGCGTGACCAACATCACCGACTATGGCTGCTTCGTGGAGATCGAGGACGGAGTCGAGGGTCTGGTGCACGTCTCCGAGATGGACTGGACCAACAAGAATGTGAACCCCGGCAAGGCCGTTGCGATCGGTGACGAGGTCGAGGTGATGATCCTTGATCTCGACGAGGAGCGGCGCCGCATCTCGCTGGGCATGAAGCAGTGCCAGCCGAACCCCTGGGAGGACTTCGCCGCGAACCACAATCGTGGGGAGAAGGTCCGCGGCGTGATCAAGTCGATCACCGACTTCGGGGTCTTCGTCGGTCTCGAAGGCGGTATCGATGGACTGATCCATCTGTCCGACCTGTCATGGCAGGTTCCGGGCGAGGACGCCATCCGGAACTTCAAGAAGGGCGACGAAGTGGAGGCGGTCGTGCTGTCGGTGGATCCCGAGCGCGAGCGCATCTCGCTCGGCCTGAAGCAGCTGGATCGCGACCCCTTCTCCAGCTTCGTCGCGGAGCATGCCAAGGGCAGCGTCGTCTCCGGCGTCGTGAAGGAAGTGGATGCGAAGGCCGCCGTGGTGGAACTGGCCGATGGCATCGACGGCATTCTGCGGGCGGCCGACATCTCGCGGGATCGCGTGGAGGATGCCCGGAGCGTGCTGAAGGTCGGTGATCAGGTCGAGGCCAAGTTCATGGGCGTCGACAAGAAGACCCGTGCGATCAGCCTTTCGATCAAGGCGAAGGACTTCCAGGAAGAGGCGGAGATGGTGCAGGACTACAGCAGCACGGGCACCACTGCGACCACCTCGCTCGGCGAACTGCTGAAGGAAAAGATGCGGGGCAAGTCCGACTGAGTTGCGTCAGGGGGGGCTGCCTGGGTCGGGCATCGGGGATGTCCGCCCCGGCAGCACCGCGTCCCGGGAACTGGCGGCACGGTAGCTCCATTCCTTCCAGGTCGGCCAGTCCGGGACTGCCGGGGCGATCAGCCGACGCGGCAACGCCGGTCGCGTCCGTCCGTCGGCGAACAACAATAGAAAAACCCGGGGGTTATGATGACGAAATCGGAACTCATTGACAGGCTTGCTGAGAAGACCCCCCATCTTCCGGGCAAGGACGTGGAGCTTTGCGTGAAGGCGGTTCTGGAGCGGATGAGCCAGGCGCTTGCTCACGGCGACCGTGTCGAGATCCGGGGCTTTGGCAGCTTCGCCCTGCATTTCCGACCGCCGCGCATCGGCCGCAACCCGAAGACGGGCAAGGGGGTCGCCCTCCCGGGGAAGCACGTGCCCCATTTCAAGCCCGGCAAGGAACTGCGCGAACGAGTCAACCAGGCCTTCGCGGAATCGGATCATTGATTCCGTCATGACCGGTCAATGGCTCCTGCTGCTGCTGCCGGTGGCGGCAGCCAGCGGCTGGTATGCCGCACGCTATGCAGAGGCCCGGCGGCCGCCGGTGCGCGAGCCTCCACTGGACCGCTACCTCGAGGGCGTCCGCTATCTGCTGGACGACCAGACCGACCGCGCGCTGCAGGCATTCATCGAAGTGGTCGAGATCGATCACGAGACCTTCGAGACCCACCTGATCCTCGGCCGTCTGTTCCGTCGGCGCGGCGAGGTCGACCGGGCGATCCGGATCCACCAGAACCTGGCGGCGCGGCCGTCGCTGACCGATGCCCAGCGGGCACAGGCGATGTACGAGGCCGGGCGCGACTTCATGCTGGCCGGTGTCTTCGACCGGGCCGAGGGCGTGTTCCGGGAGCTGATGGATTCGCCCTCGGTCGGTCTGCGGGCGCTGGAGGGTTTGCAGAACGTCTACGAGACGCAGCGCGACTGGCCCCAGGCCATCGAGATCGGAATGCGGCTGATGGACCAGGGGGGTGCGTCCGCGGCACTGCGCATTGCGCACTACGAATGCGAGCTGGCGCAGGAGGAACTGGCGCGGGAGCGGATCGGCGAGGCGCTGGAACACGTGGACCGGGCGATGACGCTCTGTCCCGGGCTGTCCCGGGCACTGCTGCTACGGGCCCAGGTGGCCGAGCGCAGCGGCGACATCCCGCTGTCCATCCAGCTCGAACGGGAGGCGGTGGAGCGGACCCCGGCGCTGGCAACGCTGGTGGTGCCCAAGCTCGAGCGATTGCACCTCAGCGCCTCGTTGCCCCGTGGCTCGGTGAACCTCGAGGACACCCTGCGGACCCTGGCCAACGAGCAGAAGATCACCGTCGCCAGCATCGCGCTGATGCGGCTCTATCGTCGCACCAACCGCCTGGACGAGGCGTTGACGCAGCTGCACCGCATCCTCGCGCAGCGCCCGGTTCCGACCTCGGGGCTGCTGGAGGCGGTCCGCTGGATGAAGATCCTGCCGGCCGTGCACACCTACAGCAGCGAGTTTGCCGCCTTCGAAAAGGCGCTGATGGACCAGCTGCGCAGTCAGCCGCTCTACCAGTGCAGCAACTGTGGCTATCAGGGACGCGCGCACGTCTGGCAATGTCCGAGCTGCAGGCGGTGGGACACCCTGCGGGGAATGGATCTCGATCTCGATCAACCCCCCAATCAGACCTTTCAGGTGTGACGAGAATGAACATTCAAAGTCATCCACAACTGATTGTTGCACTGGATTATCCCGACCGTCGAAGCGCGGAAGCGATGGCGGGTCGGCTGGACCCGGCCGCCTGCGCGGTGAAGGTGGGCTTCGAACTCTTCGTGGCCGCGGGTCCCGGGCTGGTTGAAGCGCTGCAAGGGCGCGGGTTCCGGGTCTTTCTGGACCTGAAATTCCACGACATCCCCAATACGGTGGCTGGAGCTTGCCGGGCGGCGGCGAGGCTCGGGGTGTGGATCGTGAATCTGCATGCGAGCGGCGGTCTGGAGATGATGGCGGCGGCCCGCGACGCGGTCCGCGAGGTGCGCCCGGAGACCCGGCTGATCGCGGTGACGGTGCTGACCTCGAGCGACGCCTCGACCCTGCGGGGTATCGGCATCGACTGCAGCCCGCAGGAGCAGGTGCTGCGACTGGCCGACCTCGCAGTGACACGAACGGGACTGGACGGTCTGGTCTGTTCGGCCCGGGAGGCGCCGGCCCTGCGGGCGCAGCTCGGGGATACCCCGTGGCTCGTGACCCCGGGAATCCGTCCGGCCGGTGGTGGCGGCGACGACCAGAAGCGGGTGATGACGCCAGCCGCGGCGTTCGCCAACGGTGCGAGCCACATCGTTGTCGGGCGACCGATCACGCAGGCCGCGGATCCCGCCGAGGCGGTTGCGGCGATCCTGCGCGAGATTCCGGGGTAGGGGGGAACGCGGGCAGGGGTTTGCCCGGGCCGGCACGGCGCGTTAGGATACCGTTGGCGCCGGGAATGGCGCCGCCCTATCGACACAGACATGGAGGTTTTCAGATGAAAAAGCTGACTCTTGCCGTTCTGATCCTGTTCCTGGTCGCCGCTCCCGCGGCCTGGGCCGCGGGTCCCGTGAACGTGAACACCGCGACCGCCGAGCAGTTGTCGGAGCTCAGTAACGTCGGTCCCGCGAAGGCGGCGGCGATCGTGTCCTACCGGGAGGAGAACGGGCCCTTCCGTTCGCTGCAGGAGCTGACCCGGGTTTCCGGGATCGGTGAGCGTACCGTCGAGATGAACCTCGAGCTCATCGAGCTCGACTGACGGGCAACCGGGGCGGCGCATCCCCGGATGCGCCGCCCCGTCAGCCACGACAAGAACCAGAGGCAACATGACGAAGAAACCGCAGAGTATCCGCATGGCCGTGTTTCCGGTCGCCGGGATGGGCACCCGTTTCCTGCCGGCCACCAAGGCCAACCCGAAGGAGATGCTGCCGATCGTCGACAAGCCCCTCATCCAGTACGCGGCGGAAGAGGCCGTCGCCGCGGGTATCGAGACCCTGGTCTTCGTCACGGGGCGCAACAAGCGCTCCATTCCCGACCACTTCGACAAGGCCTACGAACTCGAGACGGAACTCGCGGAGCGGGGCAAGGACAAGATGCTCGAACTGGTGCGCAATATCGTTCCGCCGGAAGTCACCTGCGTCTACGTCCGCCAGACCGATGCACTGGGCCTCGGACACGCGGTGGCATGCGCCCATCCGATCGTGCAGAACGAGCCCTTTGCGGTGATCCTTGCCGACGACCTGATCGTGAACGACGGCAAGGGCGCCACCGCCCAGATGGTCGAGCGCTTCGAGGAGAACCAGTGCAGCGTCCTCGGCGTGGAGGAGGTCCCGCCCGAGGATACCCACATGTACGGTGTGATCGACCCGGCCATGACGGACAAGGCCGGTTTCTGGGACGTGCGCGGCATCGTCGAAAAGCCCAGTCCGGCGGATGCGCCCTCGAACGTGGCCGTGGTCGGCCGCTACATCCTGACCCCCCGCATCTTTGAGCTGCTGGACAAGCAGGAGCCCGGTGCGGGCGGCGAAATCCAGCTCACCGACGCCATCGGGGAGCTGCTGAAGGAAGAACGCGTGACCGCCTACGAGTTCGAGGGCAAACGCTTCGATTGCGGCAACAAGCTGGGCTATCTGCAGGCCAACGTTGAGCTTGCGCTGCAGCACCCGGAGCTCAAGGACGACTTCCAGGCCTATCTCGACGCCCGCGGGCTCTAGTGGCCATGCGGAGAGTTCGGGGGCGGCGGCCGTACGCCACGGATCCCGAACTCTCCGCATGGCCCACCAGCCAGCAGCCAGTCCCCTGAACGCGGTCGGCAAGGCGCGCATCGGATGCACTGGCAGAGCCATCTCGGTGTCCTGCGTTCGCTGGTGATCTACTGGCGGCCGGGGCGGCAGCCGGGTCTGCGACGTCTGTACCGGCCCTTCGTGCCCGCGGGGGCGCTCGTCTTCGACGTCGGGGCTCATCTCGGAGACCGGACCCGTGCCTTCTCCGGTCTCGGCGCCCGCGTGGTTGCCCTGGAGCCACAACCCCAGCTCTTCCGATGGCTGCGCCGCCTGGTGGGGTCGCGGAAGGGTGTGGTCCTGCGTCAGGAGGCGGTCGGCCGGCAATCGGGGGAGGCCACTCTGGCGATCAGCCGGCGGACCCCAACCGTCTCCACGCTCTCGCGCGCGTGGCAGGATGAGCTGCACGGGCGCAACGCATCGTTCCGGGAGGTCTCCTGGGAGGAATCGGTGCGCGTGCCCCTGACGACCCTCGATCGGCTGATCGCCGAGTACGGACTGCCCGACTTCTGCAAGATCGACGTCGAGGGCTTCGAGGCCGAGGTGCTCGCCGGTCTGAGCCGGCCCGTGCCAGCACTGTCCTTCGAGTTCGTGGCCGGAGCGCTGGAGGTCGCACTGGAGTCGGTGGCGCAGCTCGAGGCGCTGGGACACTACGAATTCAACGCGATCGCCGGAGAGGGCCGCCGTTTCCTGTTCCACCGATGGCAGGACGTCGAAGGGATCAGGGCATGGCTGGAGGCAGGCGCCGGCGGACTGCGTTCAGGTGACGTCTACGCCCGGCTGGGCAGGCCGCTGCCGAGCGAGGCGCCGGCCCACGGCACCGCGCGGTCCCCTTGACACCCCGGCTGCCAGGGGGAAGGCTGCGTCCATGAGCACCGATGGCTTCGTACACTGGCAGGACCTGACCTCGCCGGAGATCCGGGCGCTCGCCGCGCGCGATCCCGTGGTCGTGCTGCCCTTGGCCGCGATCGAGCAGCACGGTCCGCACCTGCCCCTGTCGACCGATCTCGACATCGGTCTGGGGCTGCTCGATGCGGCGGCCCAACACCTGGCCGAAGGGGTCCTGGCGGTCGTGCTGCCACCGGTGGCGATCGGTACCAGCATGGAGCACGAGGCCTTCGCCGGAACCCTGAGCCTGGACCCGGAGACCGCGAGTGCACAGATCCGCCAGATCGGCAGGGCCGTGGCCACGGCCGGGTTCAGGAGGCTCCTGTTCTGCAACAGTCACGGCGGCAACACGCAGCTGATGGATCTCGCGGGCCTGCGCCTGCGCCGCGATCACGGGCTGCTGGTGGTGAAGTGCAGTTACTTCCGGCTCGGCCTGCCGGATGATATCGACCTTCCGGTCGGGGAACTGCGGCATGGCTACCACGGTGGCGCGCTGGAGACGGCGATGATGCTGCACCTGGCCCCGGAACGGGTCCGCATGGAGCACTGCGGGGACCGGGTCTCCGTCGCGGTGCGCCTGGAAAGGGAGATGACGGTCCTCGGCCCGGAGGGACCGGCAGCGTTCTCGTGGATGACCCAGGACCTGCACCGCGAGGGTGTGGTCGGCAACGCACTGCTCGCCGATGCTGCGCTCGGCTCGAGGCTGGTCCGGCACTACGGCGCCGCGATCGCGAGGGTGATCCACGAGACCGGGGCATTCCCTCTCGAGCTGCTGCGGCCGGGCGGGCAATGAGGCTGCCGGGAGACGGGTGTCCGGGGCGTGCCGTGGCGGCATCGGTCCAGGCTGCCGGGGTGGTCTGCCGGTGACGGGTCGGGATCCGGAGCAGGCGGCGTGGGATCGGATCCTGCTCCAGCGCGACCGACTCCGGGTGGCCCGGTCACCCGAAGGTGACCCGATGCCCGGTTCCGCGGAGAGGGGTGAATCGCAGCTGGAGTCCATCTATCTGCCCCTGCTGCGCGATCGCGGGCTGGTGATCGCGCAACTCGGGCAGACCCTCGACGGGCGGATCGCGACGCGCACCGGCCATTCCCACTTCATCACCGGTCCGGCGGACATCCTGCATCTGCACCGCCTGCGGGCCCTGGTGGACGCGGTGGTGGTGGGTGCGGGGACCGCGATCTCCGATGATCCGCAGCTCACTGTCCGTCAGGTGGCCGGCCGGAACCCGGTGCGTGTGGTGCTGGATCCCTCCGCGCGTGTCCCGCCGGACCGGCGCATGTTCAAGGACGGCCTCGCGCCCACGCTCTGGATCGTCAGGCCCCAGGCCGATCCCGGGCCGGTCCCCTCCGGCGTCGAGGTGCTGAGGCTCGAAGCGGGTCCGACGGGCTGCGGCTTCGATCCCGGCGCGGTACTGCAGGCACTCGCCATGCGTGGACTGCGGCGGGTGCTGGTGGAGGGCGGGGGCGTCACGGTGTCACGGTTCCTGGATGCCGGCGTGCTGCACCGCCTGCATGTGACGGTCGCGCCGCTGCTGCTGGGCTCGGGGTGCCCTTCACTGACGCTGGAGCCGGTGGACCGGCTGGATCAGGCGCGCAGGCCGCACTGCCGTCAGTTCTCGCTCGGCGACGACGTACTGTTCGATCTGGAGTTCTGCCCCTGACCCCGCTCGGGCCCGGTCTCGGCCTCCCGCGCGCCGGCCAACCCGAAGGCGCCCGGCAACGCAGCCACCAGGAACAGCAGGCCGAAGGCGACCGCGACCGCAACCCCCTGGGCGACGTCCAGCCCGGTGGCGGTCCACAACAGGGCCGCGGCGCCCTCGCGCACACCCCATCCGGCGACGCTGATCGGGAGCATCATCACCAGCAGGACCGGCGCGATCAGCGGCAGCAGGGTCCCGATCGGAATGTCCACCCCCAACGCCCGGGCGGTTGCCGCATAGGCAGCAAGATTGGCCACGGTGACCAGAATGGCGGTGAACAGCTGTACCAGCAGCACGGGGGTGGGCAGGTAGGCCCGCAGTGCATCGTCCCGGAATCCGGTGATGGCGGTACGAATCGCCGGCAGCAGCGCGCGCAGCACCCAGGCCGCCAGCACGACGGTCACCACGGCGATGGCGGCCCAGAGCCAGTAGGTCTGCATGGCCGGGCGCAGGGCGGGGATCGCGGTCAGGGATGCCAGCGCGATGCCCACCATCGTCGCCTGGACGATCACGCGTTCCAGCACCACTGCGTGCACGGCCGTGCGGGTGCGGGTGGTCAGACGCGCGTGGCGCCAGGCCCGCGACACGTCGCCGAGAATGCCCCCTGGCAGCAACTGGTTCAGAAAGACGCCGAAGTAGTACTCGCGTAGCGCATGCCGGCAGGACATCCACATGCCGAGCCGAAGGGCGGTGAAGCGCCAGCGCCAGGCGAGCAGCGCGATCTGCAGGATGAGCGCCGCGACTGCCGCGAGCGCCCAGCGGGGGTCCAGCTGCGAGAGGTGGTTCCCGATCTCGCGCATGTCGACCACCAGGAACAGTGCCAGCAGCAGGCCGGTGCTCAGGGCCAGCTGCATCAGGCCCTTCCGTCTCGCGGTCATCAACGCGCGTCCGGGAGTGCCAGCAGGTCGCGGTGCCCCACTCGCAGGCCGGTGCGGCCGGAACGCAGGGCCTCCAGGCGGCGTGCGCCCCAGTCGCGAAGGGTTCCGGCGTGTTCCGGAAAGATCTCCGCGGCCGCATTCACCCAGCCGGCGATCAGCGGATCGGCCAGCGGCAGCGACCCGGCATCGAGGTGCCAGGGGCTGGCCTCGGTCCAGACCCGGTACCCTGCATTCCGGAACCGCGTCGCCGCCTCCGGGGTGGCCTGCGGTCCAAGCGCGGCCCCAAGACCCTTTTCACGCTCCTGGTGGGCGTTGACCGCAGTGCGCACGAAGGCATCGCCGGGGTCGGGTGCGGTCCAGGTCACGTCGCCGTCATAGCTGAGCACAAGCAGCACGGCAGCGCCTTGGCCGGCACACTCGCGCACCAGTCGATCCAGCCAGTCCGCGGATACGAGATCGAGCAGGGCCGAGGCGGTCACGAGATCCGTGCCGGTCGCCGGCAGTGCCCAGTCCCGGAGGTCCATCCGCTCTGTGTGCAGGCTCAGCGGTCCGGCGTCGGCCGGCCTGGTGACGCGTCCCAGCAACTCCGGGTCATGGTCGACGAGTGTCCACTGCTGCGGCACCGGCAGTCGGGGGGCGAGGTAGCGCAGATTCGATCCGGTGCCGGAGCCGAGGTCTGTGATCTTCAGGGACCCGCGACCGCGGCACCATTTCAGGCGCAGGCGTTCCACCAGCGAGTGCGAGCGCGCCGCGTGATCGGCGGGCTCGCGCAGGCGGAGCCAGTCGCCGGGGAAGCGCTCGTTCATGGTGCTCCCAGAGCCATTACGGCGGCAGCGAATTGCCGGGAGACCTCTGCCCACGAGGGCAGGCCCCGGACATGCTCACCAGCCCCGCGGGCGAGTGTGGCGTGGAGCCCAGGATCATCCAGCACCCGGCGCAGCGACCCCGCCAGGGCGTCCACGTCGCCCGGCGTGACCAGGAGGCCCGCGCTGGCGGGCACGGTGGAAGGAATCGCACCCGCGCGCGTCGCGACCACCGGCAGGGAATGGGCCATTGCCTCGATGAAGGCCATCCCGTAACCCTCGTGCCAGGAGGGCAGCACGAAGACGTCGGCGCGCCGGTAGAGCTGCCCGAGTTCCTGCTCCGTGCATTCGCCGCGGATCTCCACCCTGTCATCGAGGCCCAGCCGCGCCATCTCCGCGCGCACGCGACCGGCAAACAGCGGATCCCGGGCCTCGCTCCCGGCGAGGATGCAGTGCCAGGATCGGTCATGCATCCGCGCCAGTGCCTGCAACAACAGGTCCTGCCCCTTGCGCGGCACCAGTGTTCCCACACAGAGCAGCAGCGGTGTGGCCGCCAGTCCTGTCGGCGGGCGCACCGGTTGCGTAACGGCGATGCCCGGTGTCACGACCCGGATCGGGGGCACCGGCCGCAGCCACTCCCGCAACCGGTCCGCGGTGTGGGAACTGGTCGCGACGAGGCCGCGACAGGCGCGCAGTGCGGAACGCTCCAGTACGGCGAGCTCCCCGGCGCGCTCCGGCGACAGGCCCGTTTCCTCGCACAACGGGTGGTGCACCAGACCGAGCAGAGTCAGACGCTGGTGGTGACGGTCGGCGGGTCCGGGCAACCCGCCAAGGGCAAGACCGTCAATCACCACCGTGGATCCGTCGGGAAGGCCCGCGAGCGCTGCCTCGAGCGCCTGCTCGGCGTCCGCGTCGGGGCCGGGAAAAACGCCCGCAAGGGAGTGCACCCGCACCGGTCGGCCAAGGGCGCGCAGGCCTTCGGCGATCCGCCGGTCGTAGATGTAGCCGCCGGTTCGCTGATCCAGGCGACCGGGCACCACCAGGTGGATTTCAGCGTGCGTCAAAGGGGCCCTTCGTAGCTCGCCGATGCCACGTGCGACTCATGCAGGGTGACCCGCAGCGCGGACAGTCCGGACGCAGACGGTCCCAGCTTTCCGCGCTGGATCGCGTCGGCCAGACGTACCTGGATCTCGTGGGCGAGAAACTCTGTTGTGGTGTTGCGGTTCTCGAATTCCGGGTGGTCATCCAGATTCTGGTAGTTCATGGTCGCGAGGATCGCCGCGAGCTGCTGGCTGGCCAGGCCGATGTCGACCACCAGCCCGTCGTCATCCAGGCGTTCGCGGAAGAAGGTCGCGTCCACGACGTAGGTGGCCCCGTGCAGGCGCTGCGCCGGGCCGAAGACCTCCCCGGTGAAGCTGTGGGCAATCATGAAGTGGTCGCGGACGTTGAGGCTGTACATGGTGGCTCCTAGGGACAGGGCGGCAGGAAGGGATCACAGATTGCGAGACCATCGCGCGCAAGCTTCGTTCGGGAGGCGGGGCTGCGCGCGGCCCCTCGGTTCTGCAAGCATCATGGATACCGGATCCGGTGACACAAGGCGGCGCCGGGCGCATGGGCAAGGGCGGCCAGCGCCTCCGGGAGTTCCTCGAAGCGACTCTCGCCGGTGACCAGGATGTCCAGTACACCATCGCACAGGAGCCGAAGCGCGAGGTCCATGCGCCGCCGGTAGTCCCAGCGGGGCTGCCGGTGCGCCGGGATTTGGCCCACCTGGGTGCTGCGCAGCACCAGCCTGCGGGCGTGAAAGTCCTCGCCGAGCGGCAGGGGCACCGCGCGGTCGCCGTACCAGCTGAGTTCGAGGATCGTACCCTCCCGGCCGGCGACACGAAGGGCGTCGACGAGCCCCGCGGGTTGGCCGCTGGCGTGGATGACCAGGTCACAGCCCTCCAGTCCGCCCGCATCCGCCTGAAACCCAAGTCCCAGGGCCGCCGCGACCGTCCCCTTGGCCGCGTTGATGTCCACCAGCGTTACCTCTGTTCCAGGTACCTGCCGGCACAGCCAGGCTGTCAGCATGCCGAGCACGCCGCCGCCGATCACCGCGATTCGGTCTCCAGCCAGAGGCCTGGCGTCCCAGAGGGCGTTCACGGCCGTTTCCATGTTGGCGGCCAGGATCGCCCGTTCCGCCGGCAGGCCGGAGGGCAGGGGGATCGCCGCCGCTTCCGGGAGCCGGTACCGGTCCTGGTGCGGGTAGAGGCAGAAGACGCGTTCTCCGATTCGGGATGCGGGGCCTTCCACGATCCGGCCCACGCTGATGTAGCCATACTTCACCGGGCCGGGGAATTCGCCCGACTGAAAGGGGGCGCGCATCGCCTGATACTGGCTCGGCGGGACACGGCCGGCGAACACCAGGGTCTCCGTGCCGCGACTGATCCCCGAATACATCGTTTCCACCACGACCTCGCCGGGTTCAGGCGGGGACAGTGTCTCGGTCCGGATGGCTCCGGTTCCCGGTTCCAGCATCCAGAAGGCGCGCGCGGTATCCGTCGCCATATTGCGGGACTCTCTTAGCGTGGCGTTGCTGCATGGTAACCACCTGGTGCCGCGAAGTGTGACAACCAATTGCGTCGACGGTGGTCGAAGGGCGTGCAGGACCGCTGCGCCAGTGCCCGGATGCCACCGGATGCCGGCGCCGACCCCGAGGACCATGAGCACGGAATCAGAGAATGGACCGATCCTCAGAATGTGCCCTTGCCACCGCTGAGCGGGAATCCGGGGTGCCCCGCACCCGGGGCGGGTGGCGGGCCGCGCTTTCCGGCCAGGTAAGGGCCTGGCGCGTTGAACTCACGCTCGGCCTGGCGGTGGTGATCGCGCTGTCGCTGCCGCTCGCCCTGTTCGCCGGACTCACCGCGGGCTTCGTGGCCACGGCAATGCTGCTGTTTCTGGCGCTGTCCCTGCTCGTTCTCTTCACCGCGCCGGCCGAATTCCGCACCATGGGTCCCGGACCGGGCAATCGCGTCACCTTCCTGCGCGCGGCGATGGTGGTGCCGGTTGCGGCCATGGTGTTCCATCCTTCCCTCCAGCAGACGGCGTCGGTCTACGCGCTGTTCGGCGTGGCGGTGCTCGCCCTGATCCTGGACGGCGCGGACGGTGCGCTGGCACGCCGCTTTGGCCGCGTCACCGCCTTCGGGGCCCGCTTCGACATGGAACTGGACGCGCTGTTGATCCTGGCGCTGTCGGTGCTGGTGTGGCAGACGGGCAAGACCGGCCCCTGGGTTCTGCTGATAGGGGTGATGCGTTATGGCTTCGTCGCAAGCGGCTGGTACTGGCGGTGGCTGCAGGGAGCGTTGCCGCCGAGCCGGCGACGGCAGTCCCTGTGCGTCGTGCAGTCGGTGGCGTTGCTGATCGCGCTCGCCCCTCCGGTGCCGCCCGCCATCGCGGTAGTGGTGTCCCTTGGCGCGTTGGTGCTGCTGGTCTATTCGTTTGTGATGGACATACTCTGGCTGCACCGGCACAGGGAAACCGGTCCCCGGGACGGCGCTTGACGCCCGACCGGATTGCCGACGACGCGGACAAGGCGACGAAGGAGCACCCCATGCGTGTAGGAGACTGGCGACCATTCGGGCAGGTACCGGAGATCTCGGTAGAACAGCTGCAGAAGGAGCGGGAGCAGGGTGCGATCCAGATCGTGGATGTACGCACGGGTCCCGAGTTCCGCCGGAGCCGCATTCCCGAGGCCAGGCACCTGCCGATCACTGCCTTCAGCCGCCACCGGCTGGATTCGCTGAAACTCGATCGGCAGAGACCGGTGGTGGCGATCTGTCTCACCGCGCATCGCAGCATCCCGGCAGTCCGGAAGCTGCGGGAGCTCGGTTACGATGCCCGGCAGCTGCGCGGCGGCATGCGTGCATGGTGGAAGAGCGGCGGTACCTGCACGCAGGACTGAGTCGCGCTGGTTCTTGGCGTTGCATCCCCGCGTGACCCGCGGGCTTATCCCCTTTCCGTGAGCTTCCCGCCCGATGGGTTGCCTGCCTGCCGTGACCTGGGCTATCCTGTCCGGGCAAATAAGGAAAACCTAATGTAATGGAGTGCGACAGGTTCGGTTCCTCCGGATCAGAAGTGCGGCGAATGTCGCCGCAATGGCAATGGATTCCTCGCATCCTTACCGGGTGCCCCGGACGAGGAAAGGGTTGCGGCATCGAGCGGGAGTCCATGCCTGGGTAATTCAAGAAAAACACCTGTTCTGAGTGAGAATTACAGGAGAATAACCATGCGCAAGTCTCTCAAGTTCATTGCAGCTTCCGCCCTCGTGCTGGCCTTTGCGGCCCCCATGCAATCGAGTGCCCAGTGGTATGGTCCCGGCTATGGCTATGGACCCTACTACGGCCCCGGGTACTACGGTCCCGGCTATGGACGTGGCTGGGGCGATATGTTCGGGTTCGGTGACCTCTTCGGCGATTTCGATTTCTCGATGCGCGGCTCCGGTCGCGGCTGGGGCCGCGGTCACGGCTATGGCGATGCCTACGGCTACCACCATCCCTACTACGGAGGCTACTATCGCCCCTATGGATACGGCGCTCCCTACTACGGCGGCCCGTGGGGAGCCCCGGCTCCGCAGCAGGGCGAGTCCGAGTCCGAGTCCGAGTAAGACCCGCAGTATGATGTGAAGTCAGTGGGCCCGGTCTCTGGACCGGGCCCACT
>NZ_JAWLHP010000011.1:52397-58522 GCF_041690275.1 Thioalkalivibrio sp. | reverse complement strand
ATGGTCGGCGGGACATGCAGTCGGTGCTGGCCCGCAGGCTCCTCGGGGCCTGATCCATCAGTCGGTTTGTTCACGCGCTCGGCCCTCGGGGTCGGACCAGGCCAACTGTTTGTTTTCGCCAGGAGATGGGCCGATTTTACTGGACATTTCGGGGCTTGACGGCATGTTTTTGGTTCCAAAAAGGGGTTCCAACGCGGCAGAGGTCCGCCATGGCCCGCGTGAAGGTCGCGGTGCCGGTTCCGGTTGATGGGGTGTTCGAGTATGGGGAGGTGCCGTGGTTGGGCCGGTTTCCGATGAGGCTGAAGAACTCGCCGTGGCGGTCGCCGGACGAGCTGTGTCGGTCCGACGGCGTTGTGTGATCGATTCAGGCCCGGGAATGTCGCCCAAGGGGCTGGCCTCCCGCGGTGCTTGGCCCGGTCCCTGCGGGGCCAGCCTGCGCGCGAACGCGCCGTGGGGAGGCCTTGGAATCGCCCACCCCGTGGGGGAAGGCGTGGGAGCGGCCTCCGGCCGCGATGGTCCCAGTCGCTTAACGCAGCGCGGCATCGCGGCTGGTGGCTGCCTCAAGGGGACCGCTGGATCGCGGCTGGAAGCCGCTCCTACGAGTACCTGGGGGGGACTTGCTTGGTGATGTTGCCCGGGAGGTCAGCCTCCCGTGGGCGGTTCCGTCCCGGCGGCGCGACCTTGTGGTCGCGCCGCTCGGCTCACATGACCGCGACGACGTCCGGATAGTAGCCCGCCCAGGCGAACCAGTTGGCCGGGAAGCCGTTTACAGGCTCGGTCCCGTCGATCGCGCCACTGGCGATGCGGTCCGGAAAGCCGCCGGACAGGCTCGGTGTGCGGGACATGCTGCCGCGGTAGACATAACCGATATCCAGTGCCGGGTCGTAGAGCGCGGTGAAGGTCTGGCCCCCCGCGTCGGCCTGCAGGCGCCCCTCCTGCCGCAGGCGGTCCAGGCTGAAGGCGACCGCCTGGTCGGTTGTCCGTGCACCGACGAAGATCGCCTTCGGCGCGGCGCGGTCATCGCTGTTCAGCGGCGGGAACATCGGGGGCTCGTTCTCCGCATAGTAGCCGGAGACCGGGTTGTAGCTGCCGTAGGGGTCGCGGTTGTAATCGCGCCCGAACTCGGTGGGCCGTGCCATCACCCGTGTCTCCGGGTGCAGGGCCCGCCACTGGCCCCAGGTGGTCCAGACAATCGGCCGTTCGACGAAGGCACGACCGTAGTGTGCCCCCTCGACGCCCACTCCGAGCATCTGCGGGAAATAGGACAGGCTGGAGGAGTCCGCCACCGTGAGATTGCTGTTCACGAGCTTGCCGGAGACCTGGAACACCTCGGAGCCGCGCTCGATGGCGAGGATGTCTCCGACCATCGGGCAATAGGTGATGGCCACCGGCAGTCCCCCGACCTCGTCGTTCACGACCTCGTGCCAGACAAGGATCCGTTGTGGATAGGCCCGCACATCGCCCTCGTGGACGAAGCCGAAGACGATGTCACCGTCATCGAGCCATTCGCTGGCCTCGCTCGCGCTGGTGAAATCCGGGCCCTCGACCTTGGGAATGCCGTCGAGCCCCACGTTGGTCTGCTTCAGGTCGCCGGCATACACATCGAGCGTCAGTGGCGCATATCGTTGCTCATCCATAACCGGGAAACGGGGATCCGCGGCGAGTGTCCGCTGCCGGGTGCTGGTGCATCCGACGATGGCCATGCCGCCAAGACCGGCAGCGCCGCGCAAGACCCACCGGCGCGAAACATTCATATCCAGCATCTTCAGACCCTCCTGCCGTTTGCTCACTGATGAAGCCGTTCGGTGACGGGGTCGCGCCAACATTGGGTGCCGGCTGCAACATCCTGCATCGACTGTCTGCCGGCATGACCGGTCGCGTCGAGTCACCTCGTGCGAACGCCTTCGTGTACCTGATGGCCGTCTTCCCGGGCGGTGAGCCACTGCCGCGGTTCTTGACGACCTGAGCAGGAGTAAAGCACTGCGCGAGCGGTGGAACCCTACGCAGTAACCCCTAACGGGTGCTGATGAATCGGTGATCGCTAGGAGCGGAGCCGTCGGCCGCGAGCGGGGTGCCACGGGACGTCGCGATCCGTGACGCGCAGTCTTGTCAGGGGCTTCCCGGATTATTCGCTTCGCTCGCCGTTGCGGCCGCCCGGGTGCAGCGGGCTCCCTTCGTCGTGCCTCCCCAGCCGCGCCTCCCAGTACCGCGCTCCGGCCCTGGCCCGCAGGCAGGGGAGGGGGCCTTTCGTCCTTCGGGCCGGGCGTGTCGGGAGGATCGTTAGGCGTTCCTACGTAGGGTCTGCGGGGCCTCGGGATGATTGACTGGACTCGGGTCCCCTGGGTACGTGGTCGTTCCCGGGGCATTCGTGCAGCCGGCCCGGTGCTGGCGGGCATGCCTGGACGGGGCCGCCGGTGGTCGTTTCGGCAGGAACGGTGCCGGCGTGCCGAGGATGCATGGGGCGATGACACAAACGGTCTACGACAACGCGTGGCGACTTCTGGATGCAGCGGTAATCCATCTCGATGGCCGTGCTGTGGGGACAGTCGCCGCGCGCGATACCATCGTGCAGGAGATCAACTACGACCAGGTCTTCACCCGGGACTTCGCCGTCTCGGCCTTCGCGTACCTGCTCGCCGGGCGATCGGAGATCGTCGCCAACTTCCTGCTGCAGATGGTGCGATTGCAGCGCACCGAGCGCGAATTCGACTGCTTCAAGCCCGGCGAGGGCCTGATGCCGGCGAGCTTCAAGGTGGCCGCCGTCGGGGGCGAGGACCGCCTGGTGGCGGATTTCGGCGAGCACGCGATCGCACGTGTACCGCCGGTCGATTCGGGTTTCTGGTGGCTGATGGTGCTGCGCGCCTACGTGCGGACTACCGGCGACCGGGCACTGGCCGAGCGCGATGACGTGCAGGCGGCGATCCGCATGGTGCTGGATCTCTGCCTCACTACCCGCTTCGACATGTTCCCGACCATGCTGGTGCCGGACGGCTCCTTCATGATCGACCGGCGAATGGGGGTGTACGGGTATCCGATCGACGTGCAGGCGCAGTTCTTTTCCGCGCTGCAGGCGGCCCACGGCCTGCTGGTGGATTCCTCGGAAAATGGCCGCTACATCGACGCCGCGCGGACGCGGCAGGAGCATCTCGCCTATCACATCCGCACCTACTACTGGCTCGACCTCGAACAGATCAACCGCATGTACCGGTACGGGGTGGAGGAATACGGGAAGACCGCGGTCAACCAGTTCAACATCTATCCCGAGACCATCCCGCCGTGGCTCACGGACTGGCTGCCGGAGGCGGCCGGGTATTTCGCGGGCAACCTCGGGCCCGCGCGGATGGATTACCGCTACTTCGCCCAGGGCAACCTGCTCGCGGTCCTTACCGGTCTCGCCACGGAGCCGCAGTCCGCGGCCGTGGTCCGGTTGCTGCGCGAGCGGTACGACGACCTCGTGGGCGAGGTGCCGCTGAAGCTCAGCTTCCCCGCGCTGGAGGGTCAGGACTGGGCCGTCCTGACCGGCATGGACCCGAAGAACCGGGCCTGGTCCTACCACAACGGAGGCAACTGGCCGGTGCTGCTGTGGCTGCTGGCCGGCGTCTGCGTGCGCACCGGTGCAATGGATCTTCTGGAGTCGGCGCTGCACTCGGTGGAATCGCGTCTGGTCCGCGACGAGTGGCCGGAATACTACGACGGTCGGCGCGGCCGCCTGGTCGGCCAGCAGGCGCGCAAGTGGCAGACCTGGAGCGTCGCCGGCTATCTGGTCGCGCGCCAGCTGGTCCGGGACCCCGGCTGTCTCCAGCGCCTGGGCTTCGACGGCACCGCGACCAGCGCGTCATGCGGCGCGCTGTCACCACCGGCCGGGGACGCGGGGGAGGCACCATGACCGGCGCTTCCCCTGGTGCTCCGCTGGCGAACGATTCACTGGAGAACGACATGAATGGCGACACCGCACAGCAGGACGAGGGCAGACCGCGGGTGGTGATACTGGGCGCGGGCTTCGCCGGTCTGAGCGCCGCGCTCGCACTGGCACGTCATCCGGTCGACGTGGTGGTCGTGGACCGTCACAACTACCACCTGTTCCAGCCGTTACTCTACCAGGTAGCCACCGCCGCATTGTCGCCGGCCGACATCGCGGCACCGATCCGCGGCATCGTCGGCCGGTTCCCGAACTGCAGCGTGCTGCTGGACTCGATCGCGGGCGTCGACCGCCAGGCGCGGGAGGTGTTGACCGAACGCGGCCGGCGCGTCGGCTACGATCACCTCATTGTCGCGACCGGCGCCACTCACAATTACTTCGGGAACGACCACTGGCGGGAGGCGGCGCCCGGTCTCAAGCGCATCGAGGACGCAACGGAACTGCGCCGCAGGATCCTGATGGCCTTCGAGCTGGCCGAAATGGAGGAGGATCCGGACGAGCGTGACGCACTGATGACCTTCGTGGTGGTGGGCGGCGGACCCACGGGCGTCGAGATGGCGGGTGCCCTTGCGGAACTCGCGCGCTACACGCTGGCCCGGGACTTCCGCCACATCAGGCCCGAGGGAACCCGGGTGGTGCTGGTGGATGCCAACGACCGGCTTTTGCGCATGTTTCCCGAACGGCTGTCCCGTAAGGCGGCCCGCGCGTTGACGAAGATCGGCGTCGAACTGGTGATGAACTGCCGCGTGGACGGGATTGATCAGCACAGCGTGAGTCTGGGTGAACGCAGGATCAACACGCGCACGGTCGTCTGGAGCGCGGGCGTGAAGGCCTCGGACGCGGGAAAGTGGCTGGGCGTCGAGACCGACCGGTCGGGCCGGGTGCCGGTAGACCCGTTTCTGCGCCTGGAAGGCGATCCGCGTGTCTACGTGATCGGCGACGTGGCCAGCCACCAGAGTACGGCCGGCAAGGTCACGCCCGGGCTCGCCCCGGCAGCCAAGCAGATGGGGCTTTACGTGGCGCGCGCGATCGCCCGCCATGCTCGCGGAAGGCCCCTGGGAGCACCGTTCCGCTATCGCGATATGGGTCAGCTGGCGACGATCGGCCGGCATTCGGCGATCTGCGACTTTGGGCGGGTCACGGTGTCCGGCTATCCCGGCTGGTGGCTGTGGGGAGGCGCTCACATCTACTTCCTGATCGGCTTTCGCAACCGGCTGGTGGTTGCCGCCAACTGGTTCTGGTCCTACCTGACCTTTGGTCGCGGGATACGCCTGATCACCGGCGATATCGGGGCGAAGGGTCTCCGGGGCCGGAATGACAAGGTGGGAGACGAAGTGCTGGAGGCGGCGGCGGAAGAAGGACGGGGACAGATCTATAAATCTGTCCCCGGCGCCGTCCCCGGGGCCGGACGTTTCCCCGGGACCGGGACGGCTGTGCCCGGGAGGGCCGTCCCCGAGAGGGCTAACGCGGTATCGAGGTCTCAGTAATGGACGAGCGTGTAATGGATTCCCTTCAGGACGCGATCGGGCAGTTCAAGGAGGGGGCGCGTCTGCAGTACGCGGAGGGCCAGCGGCTGGCTCGAAGAACTGCGCAGATCGTGCGCTGGTCCACGATCGGCATGATCCTGCTCGGCGTCGGTCTGATGGTGCTGCTGCTGACGCTCACGCAGAGCCTGGCGCTGATCACGGATCGCATGGATGGCATGCACGGGCACACGGAAGCAATGAGCCAGGAGTTCCGCAGCGTGAGCCGGGACATGACCCTGATCGTGGAGGACATGAAGAAAATATCCGGAAACATGGAGGCCATCTACGAGGAGATCAATCTGGTCCCCACGGAGATGGACCGCCTGAATGGCACGGTGGTGGGGCTGGGCTCGGATGTAATGGCGATCTCGCAGGACTTCCAGCGGATGAACGGGCAGCTGAACGGCATCAGCCAGTCCATGGTCCGGATGACGCAGGACACCGGCCAGATGTCGCGGCCGATGCGGATGTTGCCCTGGCCCTGACGCACCCGAGGGATGGCGGTGGCGGGGCGGGGTGGGGTGCTTGGGCGGCTCTGCGGCGATGTGGTTTAGGTGCGATGGTGGGCCCGCTGCGCTTGGCCCACCCTACGGGTTGGCGATGTTGGGTGCGATGGTGGGGCCGCTGCGCTTGGCCCACGTTACGGTTTGGCGGTATCTGGGGCGATGGTGGGCCCGCTG